>NZ_BAAAGU010000005.1:0-153025 GCF_039524635.1 Streptomyces thermocarboxydovorans
ACCACCGACCCCACACCGGCATCAGCGGCCGCCCACCAGCCAGCCGCGTCACCAACCTCTCCGAACAGCACACCTAGACCTCCGGCCGCCCCGTCGTCACCGCGTAGAACGCCACCGCGGCCGCCGCTCCCACGTTGAGGGAGTCGACGCCGTGCGACATCGGGATGCGGACCCACTCGTCGGCGGCGACCAGGGCCTGGGTGGACAGGCCGTCGCCCTCCGCGCCGAGCATCAGGGCCACCCGTTCCATCCGGTGGGGCGCCGCCTCGTCGAGCGGGCGGGCCTTCTCGTCGGGGGTGAGCGCGAGCAGGGTGAAGCCCGCCTCGCGCACCGACTCGAGCCCCTTGGGCCAGGTCTCCAGCCGGGCGTACGGCACGGAGAAGACCGCGCCCATGGAGACCTTGACGCTGCGCCGGTACAGCGGGTCGGCGCAGTCCGGGGAGAGCAGGACGGCGTCCATGCCGAGGGCGGCGGCCGAGCGGAAGATGGCGCCGATGTTGGTGTGGTCGTTGACCGACTCCATGATGACGACGCGGCGCGCGGTGTGCAGCAGGTCGGCCGCGGCGGGCAGCGGCTTGCGCTGCATGGAGGCGAGGGCGCCGCGGTGCACGTGGTAGCCGGTGACCCGTTCGGCGAGTTCCGGGCTCACCGCGTAGACGGGGGCGGGCAGTTCGTCGATGACGTCGCGCATGACGTCGACCCACTTGGCCGAGAGCAGCATGGACCGCATCTCGTAACCGGCGTCCTTGGCGCGTCTGATGACCTTCTCGCCCTCGGCGATGAACAGGCCCTCGGCGGGCTCGCGTTTGCGGCGCAGCTCCACGTCGGTCAGGCCCGTGTAGTCGCGCAGACGCGGGTCGTCGGGGTCGTCGATGGTGATGAGGTCCGCCACGGGGGTGATACTGCCTTGTCCTGGTTGTGCTGCCAACGTCTGGGTTCGGTCGCGTTACCTCGGGTTACTCCGGGGCCGGGAGGCCGGCGTTGACCACGTCGCCGATGACGATGACAGCGGGCGGCCTGACCTCGCGTGCGACGACCGTCTCGGCGACGGTGGCCAGGGTGGCGTCGACGCGCCGCTGGGCGGCGGTGGTGCCCTCCTGCACCAGGGCGACCGGGGTGCCGGGGGACTTGCCGTGCTCGATCAGGGTCTCGGCGATCCGGCCGATCTTGTCGACGCCCATGAGGATCACCAGGGTGCCGGTGAGCTTGGCCAGCGAGGGCCAGTCGACCAGGGAGCGCTCGTCGTCGGGGGCGACATGCCCGCTGACCACGGTGAACTCGTGGGCGACCCCGCGGTGGGTGACGGGGATCCCGGCGGCGCCCGGCACGGAGATGGAGCTGGAGATGCCGGGGACCACGGTGCAGGGGATGCCGGCCTCGGTGAGGGCGTGCAGTTCCTCCATGCCGCGGCCGAAGACGTACGGGTCGCCGCCCTTGAGGCGCACCACCGACTTGCCCTGCTTGGCGTGCTCGATCAGCGCGTTGTTGATGGCCTCCTGGGCCATGTAGCGGCCGTAGGGGATCTTCGCGGCGTCGATGACCTCGACGTGCGGGGGCAGTTCGGCGAGCAGGTCGCGCGGGCCGAGCCGGTCGGCGATGACCACGTCGGCCTCGGCGAGCAGGCGGCGGCCGCGGACGGTGATCAGGTCCGGGTCGCCGGGGCCGCCGCCGACCAGGGCGACTCCGGGTGTGCGGGTGCGGTGGTGGGGGGCGACGAGGGTGCCGTCGCGCAGGCCCTCCACCACGGCGTCGCGGATGGCGGCGGTGTGGCGCGGGTCGCGGCCCTTGGCGTCGGTGGTGAGCACGGCGACCGTGACGCCCTCGCTGTGGCCGGTCGCCGGGGTCCAGGCGGTGGCCTGGTCGGCGTCGTCGGAGCGGACGCACCAGACGCGGTTGCGCTCGGCCTCGGCCGAGGCGCGGGCGTTGGCCTCCTTGTCGCTGGTGGCGATCAGGGCGTACCAGGCGTCGGCGAGGTCGCCCTCGGCGTAGGGCCTTTTGAGCCAGGTGATCTCGCCCGCGTCCGCCATGGCCTCCACGGACGGGGTGACCTCGGGCGACACCAGGTGGATGTCCGCGCCCGCCGCGATCAGTGCGGGCAGGCGGCGCTGGGCGACCTGGCCCCCACCGAGGACGACCACACGGCGGCCGGTGAGACGGAGGCCTACGGGGTAGGCGGGGTGTTCGGCCATGGCGGTTCGGCTCCTGGTGTGCGGCGCGGCGGTGCCCTGACGTGCGGATTTTACGGCGTGGGCGGGTGGGGCGGCGGGGGCGTCCGATGGCTGGGCACCGCCCCGGCCGGCTGCCCGGTCACATCACCAGCGGACGTACCCGCCCGCTCCGGCCCGGTGGTGTGTGCGAAGCCGACCGGTGCCCGCGAAGGCGGCCATGAGCAGCCGGCTTCGCGGACACCTCCGCGGTCGGCTACTTCTCCGTGACGCCCGCCGAGTCGAACGTGGCCACCTCGTGCATCGCCCGGGCGGTGCTCTGGACCAGCGGGAGGGCGAGCAGCGCGCCGGTGCCCTCGCCGAGGCGGAGGTCCAGGTCGACCAGGGGGCGCAGGCCCAGCTTGTTCAGGGCGGCCACATGGCCCGGTTCGGCGCTGCGGTGGCCGGCGATGCAGGCGGCCAGCACCTCGGGGGCGATCGCGCGGGCCACCAGGGCGGCGGCGCCGGCGCTGACGCCGTCGAGGATCACCGGCGTACGCAGCGAGGCGCCGCCGAGCAGCAGGCCGACGATGGCGGCGTGCTCCAGGCCGCCGATCGCGGCGAGGACGCCGATGGGGTCGGCCGGGTCGGGCTTGTGCAGTTCCAGGGCCCGGCGGACGACCTCGGTCTTGCGGGCGAGCGTCTCGTCGTTGATGCCGGTGCCGCGGCCGGTGACCTCCGCCGGGTCCGCTCCGGTGAAGACGGAGATCAGCGCCGCGGAGGCGGTGGTGTTGGCGATGCCCATCTCGCCGGTGAGCAGCGCCTTGTTGCCGGCGGCGACCAGGTCGCGGGCGGTCTCGATGCCGACCTCGATGGCCTGCTTGGCCTCCTCGCGGGACATCGCCGGGCCGGTGGTCATGTCGGAGGTGCCGGGGCGGACCTTGCGCGGCAGCAGGCCGGGGGTGGCGGGCAGGTCGCCGGCGACGCCCACGTCGACGACGCAGACCTCGGCCCCGACCTGGGTGGCGAAGGCGTTGCAGACCGCTCCCCCGCCGAGGAAGTTGGCCACCATCTGCGCGGTGACCTCCTGCGGCCAGGGGGTGACGCCCTGGGCGTGCACGCCGTGGTCCCCGGCGAAGATCGCGACGGCCGCGGGCTCGGGGATCGGCGGCGGGCACTGGCGGGACAGGCCGGACAGCTGGGCGGAGATGATCTCCAGCATGCCGAGCGCGCCGGCCGGCTTGGTCATCCGCTTCTGCCGCTCCCAGGCCTCGCCGAGCGCCTTGGCGTCCAGCGGGCGGATCTGGGCGACGGTCTCGGCGAGCAGGTCGTGCGGCTCCTCGCCCGGCAGGGCCCGGCGGCCGTACGTCTCCTCGTGCACCACCCAGGACAGCGGGCGGCGCTTGGACCAGCCGGCCTGCATCAGCTCGGGCTCGTCGGGGAATTCGTCGACGTACCCGACGCACAGGTAGGCGACGACCTCCAGGTGCTCGGGCAGGCCGAGGGCGCGGACCATCTCGCGCTCGTCGAAGAAGCTGACCCATCCGACGCCGAGGCCCTCCGCCCGTGCGGCGAGCCAGAGGTTCTCCACGGCGAGCGCGGAGGAGTACGGCGCCATCTGCGGCTGGGTGTGCCGGCCGAGGGTGTGGCGGCCGCCGCGGGTCGGGTCGGCGGTGACGACGATGTTGACCGGGGTGTCGAGGATGGCCTCGATCTTCAGTTCCTTGAACTGCTTCGCACGGCCCTTGGGCAGGGACTTGGCGTAGGCCTCGCGCTGACGCATGGCCAGTTCGTGCATCGCGCGCCGGGTCTCGGCGGAGCGGATGACGACGAAGTCCCAGGGCTGCGAGTGCCCGACGGACGGGGCGGTGTGGGCGGCCTCCAGGACGCGGAGCAGCACCTCGTGCGGGATGGGGTCGCTGCGGAAGCCGTTGCGGATGTCCCGGCGCTCCCGCATCACCTTGAGCACGGCCTCGCGCTCGGCCTCGTCGTAGGCGGGTGCGGGCGGGGACGCGGGCCGGGCCGTCTCCGCCTCGGGGGCGCTTTCCTCCTCGGTGGACGGGGCCTGCTCCTCAGCGGCCCGGACCTGCTCCTCAGCAGGCTGTCCCTGCATGTCGGCGGCCGGTCCCTGGGCCTCGGCGTCCTGCCCCTGCACCTCGGTGGGCCGGGCCTGCGCTTCGGAGGGCTGAGCCTGTTCCTGGGCGGGCCGGGCCTCGTCGGCTCCGGCGCCCCGGGTGTCCAGGTCGTCCGCGCTCTGCGCCACGTCGGGTGCCTGCTCCTGGGGGGCCACCGGCATACGGGGGGCGGGAACGGAGGGCGCGGGCTGCTCCTCGGTGGGCAGCGTCAGGGGCTGCGGCGGGGTCGGCGCGAGGTGCGGCGGCGTCGGCACGGAGCCCTCGACGGGGACGAACTGGCCGATGGGCTGGTCCGGCTGGGGCTCCCCGGCGACGGTGCCGGGGATGACGGCCGAGGGGGTCTCGGCGGCCGGCGCCGGCTCGGGCGCCTCGCCCGCGGGGCTCGCCGGTACGCCGGGAGCGGGGTCGGCGGGCGGGGTGGCGGGGGTCTGCTGCGGTCCCTGGACGGGGTGTTCCGTCTCCGCCTGCTGGGCGGCGGGTTCGGCCGCGGGCGTCTCCGGCTCGGGTGCGGGCACCGTGGCGGTCCCTTCTGCCTCCTCGGTGGTGACCGGGACGGCGGTGGGGGTCGGTCCGCCGGCCTGCTCAGCGTCGGTGGTGCTGAGGGCCTGCGGCTGTGCGGCGTCGTCTCCGGTGGACACGGCCTGGGCCGCTCCGGGGGTTTCCGGGGACACGGGGGTCTCGGGGATGTCGGGAGTCTGAGCGGGGTCGGGGGCGGCAGGGGCGGTGCCCGTTTCGGCGGGCTGGGCTGCCGCGGCGGGTTCCTGCGGGGTGCCCGTCGTCGGGACCTGCTCGCCCGGGGCGGAGGCAGGCGTGCCCCCGGTGTCGCCGGTGGCACCGGCCGGTTCGGGTGCGGCGGTGTCCGCGGCGGCGTCCGTGGCCGCGGCGGGCGCGGAGTGCTCGGCACCCTCGGGTGCGGCCTGCTCGCCGTCCGTCCCGGGCCCGGCCTCGGCGGGCTGGTCGGCCACGGCATCCGACGAGTTGTCACCGGTAGGGGCGACTTCCACGTTCCCGGTGTCGCCGGAGGGCGGCTGCTCGGGGGCAGAGTCGGCGGCGGCGGGCGCGTCCTGCGCCGCCTGCGCCTCGCCGGTGCCGCCGGTCGCCGTGGCCGCGCCGTCCGCCGGAGCGGCTTCGGGGTGGGCCTGCCCGGCCGCCGTCTGCCCGGTCGTCGTCTGTCCGGTGACGCGGGCGATGGCGGCCTGGGCCGCTCCCGCAGGCCCGGCAGCCGGAATAACCGTTTCCGCAGCGGGTGCCCCTGAGGGCACCGTGGCCTGCCCGCCCCAGGGCGCCGCCGACTGCGGCGCGGCCTCGGGGGCCTGCGGAATGTCCAGGTACTCGGGGCCGAGCGTGGGCGGACCCGGCTGGCGTACGGGTGTGTGGGCGGGGCCGCGGTCGGCGAGCGAGCGGACCGGGCTGGCGGAGGTGTCGGGGATCGGCGGGCCGAGGTGCAGCGGCCGCCGGGGAGGCGGTGTCGGGGCGGTCCGTGCCTGCGCGGCGGCGGCCCGCCCGCGCGGGGCGGCACCCTCCGCCCCGGCCTTCGGTGCGGCCTCGTTCCGGGCCGCGCCGGCCTGCGCACCGCCCTGCTCCAGAGCGGCCGAGCCGTCCTGCGGCGCCTCCCCCGCACCTGCAACGGCCTGCGCCTGCGCCTGCCCGGCGCCCTCGTTCTGGGAGGCGGCCGGTGCTGCGGCTGCCTGAGGCGTGGCAGCGGCGGCGGCAGCAGCCTGCGCTGCGGCCTCGTACCCAGGCGCGGCCTGCTCCGCCGCGCCCCCGTCCTCCTGCGGCACGGTCCCCGCACCCGGAGCGACCTGATCCGGCACGACCTGTTCCGGGACGACCTGATCCGGCGCGGCCTGCGCCTGCCCGGCGCCCTCGCTGCCGGACGCGGTCGGCTCCGCCGCAGCCGCAGCGTCCGGAGCCGCGTGCCCACCCTGGACGGCAGCGTGCGCGGCGGCCTCGTCCTGCGGCCCCGTCTGCTCACCCGGAACCACGCCCGCCGCATCATCCTGCGGCAGCACACCCGCAGCGGCGGCGGCCTGCGCCTGGGCCAGCGCGGCGGCCTCGTCCTGGGACATCATCCGCTCCCCCGGGATCTGCTCCCCCGGGATCTGCTCCCCCGGGATCTGCTCCCCCGGGACGGCGCCCGCCAGGCCGTCCTGCGGCACCGGCGCACCATGCGCTGCGGGCTGTCCCTGCGGCGCAAGCCCCTCCGGCGCCGGAGCACCCTGGTGCCGGCCCCGCCCCGCCGTGACCGCCGCCTGCTGGTCCGCGAAGGCGGCCGGCTGCCCCTCGGAGCCCGCTGGCAGGCCGGCCGTGCCGCCCGCCGAGTGGTCCTCGTGTCCGGCCGGCCGGCTCTGGAACCCGGCCTGCTGTTCCTCGTACCGCACGGGCTGCTCCTCGTGGGGACCGTGGTGTTCCTCGGGGGTCGCATGGTCGGCGGAGTGCGGCAGACGGGCGGCGCCGAGGTCGAGGGAGCCGCTGTCGCGACCGGAGAGCTCGTGGGGGCCCGGGGCGTGCACGGTCTCGACGAGCGGCTCGGGGGCGGGCGGCGGGACCTCGTTGCCCCAGGCGCCCGCCGCGCCCGGCAACAGCAGGTCTTCGTCGTCCTCGGCGGAGGTCGCGGAGAGGTAGGTGTAGGCGCCGGGCGCGGCGACGCCCTGCTGGTCCACCCTGCCTGAATTCTCCGGCAGTCCCTCGCCCGGGACCTGGCCGGTGTCGGTCATGCGTACCCCTCGCCCATCGGTAATGCTCCTACGACCAGCTCACCCGGAACGGCGCACCGACCGCCCCACACTGAAGAACGAGCGTGCGTCCCCAGCGGCACGAACGGCCCGCCCGAAAAAGGCGACAAAGCCATTCACTGGCATTGTCGCGGCGGGACGGCCTTCGCGTCAGCTTGATCGGCGACGCTTCCGCTGTGGACTGCGCCACGTTGCGCTTCCTCCGGTTCCGCCGTACCACGACCCACCCCAAAACGGGCGCGGTATCGGGACATTGGACGACGAAGCGCCGGTGCCCGAGCGCGGTACAACGATCGGCCAGCCTACCGCGCGCGGTACGACAACCCGATCACGGGGACGGCGTCGCCGGTCAGGTCTCGCGGGGCGGCAGCACGCCGCTGAGCAGGAACGCGACGCTGCGCTCCTTCTCCGTCCAGGCGCGGGTGTCGAGTTCGACGGACTGCAGCAGGGCGCACTCGACGCGGTAGCCGTGCTCGGTGAGGTCGCGGCCGATGAGTTCGGCCGCGTCGCGGGTGGCGGCGTGGGCGACGATGCGCTGCGGGCGGCGGTCGGCGACCGCGGAGACCACGGCCGCTCCCCCGCCGCCGACCCGGACGACGTCGGGTTCGGGGAGGTTCTCCAGGACCTGCGGGGCGGTGCCGTGCACGACCTGGAGCTGGACGCCGTGGCGGCGGGCGGTGGCGTCGGTGCGGGCGCAGGCCTGTGGGTCGTGGTCGACGGCGATGACGGCCGCGCCGGCGCGGGCGGCCTCGGTGGCGAAGGCGCCGCTGCCGCAGCCGATGTCCCACACGAGGTCGCCCACGCGCGGTCCGAGCCGGGCGAGTTGGGCGGTGCGCAGGGGGTCGCGTTCGCCCTCGCCGAGGTCGCCGCCGTAGGCCTCGGCGGGCTGTGTCCAGCCGCGCGGGCCGGCGGACGGGTCGCGTCCGGCGATCCAGCTGCCGGACTCCCCGGCGCCTACGGGGCCGCCGATGACCACCACGACGTTGGGGTCGCGCCAGGTGTGGTCGGCGGCCTTGTCGGAGGTGACGACCGTGACCTGCTCGCGTTCGGTGCCGAGTTCCTCGCAGATGACGAAGGTGCGGTGGATGCCGTCCAGGAGCAGGCCGAGTTCGGCGGGTCCCGCGCCGGGTGAGGTGAGGACGGCCACCTTGGTGTGGGCGCGGCACACATTCACCGCGCGTCGCAGGGTGCGCGGGTGTGCGACGACCACTTGGGCGTCGTCCCAGGGCATGCCCGCGCGGGCGAAGGCGGCGGCCACCGAGGAGACGGCGGGGACGACCTCGACCTCCAGGCCGAACTCCGGGGCGCGCAGGGTGCGCACCACGCCGAAGAAGCCGGGGTCGCCGTCGGCGAGGACCACGGCGGTGCCGCGGTGGGCGGCGATGCGCCGGGCGGCGAGGGCGACGGAGCCGAGCCGGATGCGTTCGGCACCGGGGGGCACCTCGGGCAGCGCCAGATGGTGGGCGGCGCCCGCCACCAGGGTGGCGGCGCTCAGCGCGGCGCGTGCCGCGGCGGTCAGCGGCGAACCGTCCCAGCCGATCACCGTGACCCGGTCGGCCATCGTCGTCTGTCTCCAGGGGTTTGTGCAGGTCGTCGGCGGCTGTCGCCGCTCGCGGGCAGGCTTGGTGAGCGTACCCGGTGCGGCCGGGGCGGGCCGCACCGGTATCCGGTGAGGGGGTCAGTTCCAGTCGGGGTAGACGGTGAACTGGCCGGTGTCGGCGAGCGGTCCGTCGGTGCCCTCGATGTCCTCGGGGAGCAGGCTCCACACGATGTAGTCGGTGCGCACGTCGGTCCAGGTGCCGTCGTCGGCGCGCACATGCGCTATGCAGGCGCCGCGCAGGACGCCCTCGCTGATACAGCCGATCTTCTGGGCCACCTGCTGGCCCGCGGTGTTGTCGGCGGCGGTGCGCAGCTCGATCCGTTCGAACTTCTGGTCGCCGAAGAGCCACTGGGCGGTGGCGAGGGCGGCCTCGGAGGCGTATCCCTCGCCGCGGGCCCAGGGGGCGATGACGTACGACATCTCGGTTGATCGCACGTGCCAGTCGGTCTTGGCGAGCTGGACGACGCCGACCAGGCGCTGGGTGAGGAACTCGGTGACGGCGAGGTCGAGGCCGTGTCCGTTCTCCCGCTTGCCGGGGGCGAGCTCGGTGATCCAGGTGCGGGCGAGGTCCTCGGTGTAGGGCTGGGGGACGTCGGTCCAGGCGGCGACCTGCTCGTCGTTCATCATCTCGGCCAGGGCCGGGATGTCATCCTCGTCGAGGGGACGCAGCACCAACCGCTCCGTGCTGATGGAGATGTTGGGGAAGGTGCTCGTCATGCGCCGCTCCGTAACCTTCGTGTCCGTCGGGTGCTGCTGAACTGCCCAGCATGCAGCATGAAAGCACTGAATCGCACCGCGGGGCCCACTCCGTGTGGCGGAGTGGACCCCGTGGGTGGTCATCGGGTGCCGGGCGGGCTCAGAACGCGGCCACGACGGACCCGGCGTACTTCTTCTCGATGAACTTCTTCACCTCGGGCGAGGTGAGCAGCTTGGCGAGCTTCCTGACGCGCGGGTCGTCCTCGTTGCCCTTCTTCACGGCGAGGAAGTTGCCGTACGGGTTGCCCTTGGGCGACTCGGCGGCGATGGCGTCCTCGGCGGGGCTGAGGCCGGCCTCCAGGGCATAGTTGCCGTTGATCACGGCGGCGTCGACATCGCCGAGGGAGCGCGGCAGCTGGGCGGCCTCCAGCTCCTTGAACTTCAGGTTCCTGGGGTTGGCGGCGATGTCCTTGGGGGTCGCGTCGTAGCCGGCGCCCTTCTTGAGCTTCAGCACGCCATTGGCCTCCAGCAGCTTCAGCGCGCGGGCCTCGTTGGTGGTGTCGTTGGGCAGGGCGATGGTGGCGCCCTTGCCGAGGTCCGCGAGCTTCTTGACGCCCTTGGAGTAGACGCCGAGCGGCTCCAGGTGCACCGTCGCGCCGGACACGGCGACGATCTCGGTGCCGTTCTTCTTGTTGAAGTCGTCCAGGTACGGCTGGTGCTGGAAGTAGTTGGCGTCCACCTCGCCCTGCTGCACGGCCGTGTTCGGGGTCACGTAGTCGGTGAACTCCTTCACCTCGAGTTCGAGGCCGGCCTTCTTGGCGAGGTTGTCCTTGACGTAGGTGAGGATCTCGCCCTGCGGGGTGGGGGTGGCGGCGACGGTCAGCGGGGCCTTGGTGTCGGCGGCGCCGGAGCCCGTGCCCTTGTCCGAGCCGCAGGCGGTGAGCCCGAGGGTGAGGGCTCCGGCAGCGAGGACGGCGGTGGTGATCTTGGTGGTGTTACGCACGAAAAGTGCCTTTCCTTCTGGTGGTGCGACCCCCGGCCCAGGGTGTGGCGGGGAGTTTCCGGGGATGACCTGGACGGTCTTTCGGTGGTGGTCTAGACGGTCTCGGTGGTGGGGGTGGACGCCTTCAGCAGGCGCAGCTTCGGTGCCGCGCCGGACCGGCCGCCGCGGCGGTGCAGGGACCGGGCGGCGAAGTCGCCGGCGAACTGGATGAGGGAGATCACGACGGCGAGGATCGCGACGGTGATCCACATCAGTTCGGTCTCGAAGCGCTGGTAGCCGTAGCGGATGGCGATGTCGCCGAGTCCGCCGGCGCCGACCGTGCCGGCCATGGCGGTGTAGCCGATGAGGGCGACGATCGTGGTCGTGGTGCTGGCGATGAGGGAGGGCAGGGCCTCGGGGACGAGCACCTTGCGGACGATGGTCCAGGTGTTGCCGCCCATCGACTGCACGGCCTCGACGAGCCCGCCGTCCACTTCCCGGACGGCCGTCTCGACCAGGCGCGCGAAGAAGGGGATGGCGCCGATGGCGAGCGGCACGATGGCGGCGTCGCGGCCGATCGTCGTCCCGGTCACCCAGCGGGTGAAGCCCATCAGCGCGACCATCAGGATGATGAACGGCATCGAGCGGGCGACGTTCACGATCTGCCCGATGACCTTGTTGGCCACCACGTTCTGCAGCAGGCCGCCGCGCTCGGTGAGGACCAGCAGGATGCCGAGCGGCAGGCCGCCGACGACGGCGATGACGGTGGACCAGCCGACCATGTAGAGGGTGTCCCAACAGGCCTGGGACAGCAGGGGCTGCATCTCGTTCCAGGTCACAGCCGGGCACCTTCCTTCACCAGAGCGGACGCGGGTTCCTTCGACGACGGCGCGGGCTCCGGGCCGGCGGGCCCCCGGTCCAGGACGTCGATCTGCAGGCCCTTCTCGCGCAGGAAGCCGATCGGCACGACGTTGTCCTCGTAGCGGCCGGGCAGTTCGATGCGCATCCGGCCGATCTGGAGGCCGCCGACGGTGTCGATGGCGGCACCGAGAATCGATATGTCGATGTTGTAGGTGCGGGAGAGCTGGGAGATCACCGGCTGGGTGGCGCTCTCGCCGTGGAAGGTGACGTCGATGACCGTGCGGTCCTCGGCGGAGGCGTCGCCGCCGACCGGGAAGAGCGCGGAGGCCAGCTGGGAGCCGGGGGTGGCCAGCAGGTCGCCGACCGTGCCGGACTCGACGATCCGGCCCCGCTCCATGAGTGCGGCGGAGTCGCAGATCGACTTCACCACGTCCATCTCGTGCGTGATGAGCAGGACGGTCAGGCCGAGCTGCCGGTTGAGGTCGCGCAGCAGCTGCAGGATGGAGCGGGTGGTCTCCGGGTCCAGGGCGCTGGTGGCCTCGTCGGAGAGCAGCACCTTGGGGTCGCCGGCCAGGGCGCGGGCGATGCCGACGCGCTGCTTCTGGCCGCCGGAGAGCTGGGCCGGGTAGGCCTTGGCCTTGTCGGCGAGGCCGACCAGGTCGAGCAGCTCCAGCGCCTTGGCGGAACGTTCCTTCCCCGACTTGCCGAGGATCTCCAGCGGCAGCTCGACGTTGTCCTGCACGGTCCGCGACGACAGCAGGTTGAAGTGCTGGAAGACCATGCCGATCCGGCTGCGCGCCCGCCGCAGCTCCCTGCCGGCCCGGGGGCCGCGGCCGGCCAGGGCGGTGAGGTCCTGCCCGGCGACGGTCACGGTGCCGGAGGTGGGGCGCTCCAGCAGGTTGATGCAGCGGATGAGGGAGGACTTGCCGGCGCCGGACTGGCCGATGACGCCGTAGACCTCGCCTTCGCGGACGTGGAGGTCGACGCCGTCCAGGGCGGTGACCTCGCGGCCGCGCGAGCGGTAGACCTTGGTCAGGCCCGAGGTGGTGATCACGTGGGTTTCCGTCACTGTCGTGTGCGCGGCGCGGGATGGGCGCCGGGCACGTGGCGATCAGGGTCGAAGGCAGCCGGGCGCGGTGCCGCCCGCCGGGGGCACGGCTGAGGGCCGGCCGGGGCTGGGAGGCGTGGCGCGCGGGGCGTGGCTCAGTCGCGCATGCGGGGCATGCGGGCGGACATGAGCGGGCTCTCGCTTCGGGGCGCGAGGCTCAGATGGTGCAGGGGCCCTCTAGAAGGCGCACATTCGGCGCGGGCACAGACAACGAGCACCGGGCGTCATCGTCGCCTCGGTCGCAGGGATGCGGTCGCTCGTCGTGGTCATGCGATCAGTAAAGCAGACGTTTGCTGCTGACCGGACATGCGTGTCCGGATGCTGGACACGCATGGACACCCGCGGCCGCACGCCCGGGGGCCGCGGAACCGCCCCGGTGACCAGCGGGGACGGGGTCGCCCGGGGGTGGAGGGACCGGCGAACGGACCGGCGGCCGGCGCGCCCCGTGTGGTCAAGACCACGGCGGCAGGGGCGGGCGGCAAGCACGGATTCCGGACGTAATAAGGTCGCTGCCATGCTTGATGTCCTGACGCTGGTGACCGGCGTCGCCGCGCTGCTGCTGGCCGCCTGGTGCGGCTGGGCCGCGTACCGCGATCAGCCGACGAAGGACTGGCACTTCATCGGCATGGCCGTGGTGACCCTGCTGGCGCTGGTGCAGCTGGTCGTCGGGATCGTGCAGCTGGCCCGGGGAGAGAAGCCGGAGCAGGGCACCACGATCTTCGTGGCCTATCTGGTGGGTTCGCTGGCGTGCGTGCCGGCGGCCGCGTTCATGTCGCTGGCCGAGCGCACGCGCTGGGGGTCGGTGACGGTGGCCGCAAGCGGTGTGGTGCTGGCCGTGCTGGAGGTGCGCCTCTATGACATCTGGGGAGGCTGAGGTGCCCGCGAAGCGGCTGACCGGCGGCCCCGGGCTGCTCCTGGTGTGGCTGTACGGCGTGATGGTCGTCGGGGCGATGTCGCGCTCGGCGTACCAGATCGCCACGGAGTTCGACCGGGCGCCGCTCGCCTACTCACTGTCCGCGCTGGCCGGTGTGGTGTACGGGTTCATCACCTACACCCTGGTGCGGGGCGGGGAGACGGCCCGGCGGGCCGCGCTGGTGTGCTGCGCGGCGGAGCTGGTGGGTGTGCTCACCGTCGGGACGTGGACGCTGGTGGATCCGTCCGCCTTCCCCGACGCGACGGTGTGGTCGGACTACGGGATGGGGTACCTGTTCATCCCGGTGCTGCTGCCGGTGTCCGCCATCTACTGGCTGCGCAGGGCACGGGAACGTCAGGCCGCCTGAACGAAGGCCAGGCGGCCTGGGTCCGTTTCGGGCAGCCGCCCAGGTCTGCCTCCGCTGACGGGAGGTCACACCGGCGGCCGGTGCGGGGTCACGCGGTCGTCGCGTAGGACTCCGCCTTCTTCTCGAGGACGATCATCGGGACGCCGTCCGAGCCCTGGGAGGTGCCGACCCGCTGGTAGCCGACCTTGCTGTAGAGGCGGAGGTTGCTCTCGCTGCGGTGGCCGGCCTCCAGGCGGAAGGTCTTCGCGCCGCGCTCCTCGGCGAGCGCCGCCTCGGCCGCCTTGAGCAGACGGGCGCCGATGCCGTGCCCCTGGAGACGGGGGTGGACGCAGAGCTTGCCGATGGCGGCGGTGCCGTCCTCGGTGATCCTGCCGCGGACCGAGCCGACCACCTCGTCCCCGAGGCGGGCGACGAAGACGCAGTCCTCGGCGACCTCCTGACGGACCGAGTCCAGGGACTGGACCAGCGGGGCGATGCGGTAGTTGCCGTAGAGCGCCGCCTCGCTCTGGAAGCACAGGTACTGCAACCTGAAAATCTGCTCCGCGTCCTGCTCGGCCGCCGCAGAGATGGTCACGCTCATGCCCATGTGCGCACGCCTCCCGCTCACCTGATCACCTGTTGTCCCTCACTCCTATCCCCGTCCTCAGCGGGCCGCAACCTCCGGTGTGAGCAAACGACGCAGACATCCCAGGCATCTGGAACGTTCCGGGCCGAGACTGCCTTGTGAGATACCCAACTCCCCCGCGATTTCCCGGTATGTCGGGTCGTCGGGCGACAGCAGGGCCTCCATCAGCCTCGGGCAGCGGCCGGGCAGCCGGCGCACCGCATCGCGCAGCGCGCGGCGGCGGGCCGCGGCGAGGGCGAGGAGTTCGGGGTCGTGCCGGGCGTCGGCCGCGGGGTCACGGGTGAGCGGTGTCTCGTGGCGCGCCGCGCGCCTGCTGCGGCGGGCCTCGGCGCGGACCACCCGGCGCAGCCAGCCCGGCGGATCGCGGGGCGGGTCCTCGGCGTCGAGGCGTTCCAGGAGGCGGAGCCAGACCGCCTGTTCCAGATCGGCGGGTTCGGTCCCGGCCGCGTACGCCTCGGCGGATGCCTCCGCGGTGAGCAGCGGACCCAGCGCGGTGACCAGCTCGTGCGTCATGTGCCCGATGACGCGGCCGCCGCGGGCGCAGTTGCCCGCGGCGGCCGGATGTCACCCCATGGGGGCATGGACCCTCAGTCATTGACGAAGTCCTCCCGGGCGAGCAGCCCGGTGTCGGGCTGGTCGGTGAAGACCCCGTCGATGCCGGTGGCGAAGTAGGTGCGGTAGGCGCCGAAGACGTCGCCGTAGGCGTCGGGGTCGGTGCCCTTGCGGAAGTCGGCGGGCAGGAAGGGGTTCTCGTTGCGCAGGGTGTAGGGGTGCAGGATCAGCCCGGCGCGGTGGGCGTCGCGGACCAGGGTGGTCGGCTCGGTCAGCCGGCCGCTCGCGTCGCGCGGGATGATCAGGTCGAGGGTGGGGCCGATGCCCTGGGCGTAGGAGGCGATCTCCTTCAGGCCCTCGCGGGTGATGAGGTCGGCGACGGTGCGCGGGTCGCCGGACTCGACGAAGTCCCAGGGCCTGCTGGCCGCGGTGGACAGCAGCACCACGAGCGGGTTGTCCACGAGCTCGTTCAGCCGCTGGATGCTGGTGGGCTCGAAGGACTGCAGGATCACCGGGGCGTTCCGGCCGTCCTTGCGGTGCCTGCGCAGCACCTTGGCGACCCGCTCCTCCAGGCCGAGGCCCAGCTTGCGGAAGTAGGTGGGGTGCTTGAGCTCCGGGTAGATCCACACCTGCCGGCCGCGCCTGCGGGTCTGCTCGTCCTGCCAGCGCAGCACCTCCTCGAAGGTGGGGATCTCCCAGCGGCCGTTGTAGAGGGTGTTGTGCGGGCGGTTCTGCGGGATGCGCTCGACCGCGCGCAGCCGCTTGAGCTCGGCGAGCGTGAAGTCCTCGGTGAACCATCCGGTCACGGAGACCCCGTCCAGGGTCTTGGTGGTCCTGCGGCCGGCGAACTCGGGGTGGTCGGCGACGTCGGTGGTGCCGCCGATCTCCGGCTCGTGCCGGCAGACCAGGTGACCGTCCTTGGTGGGGACCAGGTCACCGGCCTCCACGATGTCCGCGCCCATGTCGAGGGCGAGCTGATAGGCGCCGAGGGTGTGTTCGGGGCGGTAGCCGCTGGCCCCCCGGTGACCGATGATCGTCGGGACGGGCAGGCTCTCCAGGCCGCCTCGCCCGCCGCCGCGGCCGGACTCGGCGGCCGATGCGGTGCCGCCCAGTCCCAGGGCCGTACCGCCGGCCGCGAGCACCGCCGCGCCGAGGAGCGCCCGGCGTCCGGTGCCGCCCGCCCGCTCGTCCCGCTCCCCCGTCCGCTCGGTCTCCCGGCTGTCCCGCGTTCTCATGAGCGCCCTCCTGCCGTCGGCTGGTTCAGTGCGGGCCGATCGTAGGTGTGTGCGGTTGACGTTCGGGAGACCTCGGGACGAACACACCGGTGGTGTCGCGTGCTGCGTCCGTCGCATGCCTGTCGTATTCCGCCGGAGATGTGACGTTGCGTCGGATTCGGCCGGGCGGAGCGGGGCAGGCGTCCGGTATGCGGATCCGGGCGAGTTCCGTCACAGCGTGACGGACATGTCACACGGCTGGTGCGGCGGGCGGCCGCAGGTGAACCCGCGTCAACAGTGAGTAAGACCTCGGTTAAGCCCGTGAGCCCGATGTGCGCAACCGCCTGGGCCGCGAGTAATGTCCTCACCTGCACAGACTCAATACGGCATCCATCGACGTCCGCTTCCCACCGGAGGGCCCGTTGTCCCGCTTCGCGCTCATCAAGGCAGTGCTCGGCCCGATCATGCGCCTGATGTTCCGCCCCAAGGTGGAGGGCGCGGAGCACATCCCGGCCGAGGGTCCGGTCATCCTGGCCGGCAACCATCTGACCTTCATCGACTCGATGGTCCTCCCGCTCGTCTGCGACCGGCAGGTCTTCTTCATCGGCAAGGACGAGTACGTCACCGGCAAGGGGCTGAAGGGCCGGCTGATGGCCTGGTTCTTCACCGGCGTCGGCATGATCCCGGTCGACCGTGACGGCGGCCGGGGCGGTGTGGCGGCGCTGATGACCGGGCGGCGGGTGCTGGAGGAGGGCAAGATCTTCGGGATCTACCCGGAGGGCACGCGGTCGCCCGACGGGCGCCTGTACCGGGGCCGTACCGGCATCGCGCGGCTGACGCTGATGACGGGGGCGCCGGTGGTGCCGTTCGCGATGATCGGGACGGACAAGCTGCAGCCGGGCGGGAGGGGGCTGCCCCGGCCGGGGCGGGTGACGGTCCGTTTCGGTGAGGCGATGGAGTTCTCCCGGTACGAGGGGATGGACCGGGACCGGTATGTGCTGCGGGCGGTCACCGACTCGGTGATGGCCGAGGTGATGCGGCTGTCCGGGCAGGAGTATGTGGACATGTACGCCAGTAAGGCCAAGCAGGCGGCCTAGCTCCGCTGGTTTGGCCGGTTCGCTGAGCTGGGGTTGGCTTTTGGCGCGGGTTGGCGTGGCTTGGGTGCGCGGTTCCTCGCGCCCCTGGTTCGGATGGGTTGCGGTGAATCGTCCCCTGCGGGCCGGCGTGGGCTGGTCGCGCAGTTCCCCGCGCCCCTGAGGGAACCGCGCGCACGTTGGCTGTCAAGGCGCCCCGCGCCCCTCAGGGGTGGGTCTCCAGGCGTTCGTTGCGGAGCATGAACCAGGCTGCTGCTGAGGCGGCGAGGAGGACTGCCGCGCCTGCGCCGGCTGCGAGGGTGAGGCCGTCGACGAAGGACTGCCGGGCCGCTTCCAGCATGGGGGCCGCGGTCTGTGCGGGCATGTGCGTGGCCGCTTCCACTGCGCCGCCCAGGGATTCGTGGGCGGCGGGCGGGGTGCCCGCCGGGCCGGTGAAGTCGCGGTAGACGCCGGTCACGATGGAGCCGAGGACGGCGATGCCGAGGGCGGCGCCGAGTTCGTAGGCGGTCTCGGAGACGGCGGAGGCCGCGCCCGCCTGGTCCTTGGGCACGCTGGAGAGGATCACGTCGGCGGTGACCGTGAAGGAGAAGCCGGCGCCCAGGCCGACGACCAGCAGTGCCGTCCCGAGCAGGGGGTAGCCGGTGGACTGGCCGATGACCGTCAGCACGGCCAGGGCGAGGCCGATCGCGGCGAGGCCGCCGGAGACGACCGAGCGCACCGAGAAGCGGCGGGCGGCCCTGCCCGCGACCAGGCCGGCGGCCACCGCGCCGAGGGCGGCGGGCAGTTCGGCCAGGCCGGCCTCGAAGGGGCGCCGTCCCTGGACGAGTTGCAGGTACTGGGAGAGGAAGAACACCAGGCCGGACAGGCCGAGGATGGTCAGCAGGTCCGCCAGGACCGCCCCGCTGAACCCGCGGTGGCGGAAGAGCCGCATGTCCAGCAGGGGTACGGGGAGCGTCAGCTGGCGGCGCACGAAGCCGTGCAGGGCGGCGGCGCCGAGCAGGGCGGCGGCCGCGGTGGTCCAGGTGACGCCGTGGGCCGCGGCCTCCTTCACCGCGTAGACGAGGCCGGTCATGCCGACCAGCGACAGCACCACGCTGAGCAGGTCCCAGGGGCCGGGGCTGGGGTTCCTGGACTCGGGCAGCATCCTGATGCCGACGAGGACCAGCACGGCCATCACCGGCAGGTTGATCAGGAAGACCGAGCCCCACCAGAAGTGCTCCAGCAGGAAGCCGCCCAGGATCGGGCCTATGGCGGTACCGGCGGAGGCGGCCGCGCCCCAGATGCCCACGGCGAGGCTGCGTTCGCGCGGGTCGTGGAAGAGGTTGCGGATCAGGGCGAGCGTGGCCGGCATCAGCGTCGCGCCGGCAACCCCGAGCAGGGCCCGCGCCACGATCATCAGCTCGGGGCTGGTGGCGTAGGCGTTCAGCACGGATATCGCGCCGAACGCGGTGGCGCCGAGGAGCACGATGCGCTTGCGGCCGATGCGGTCGCCGAGACTGCCCATGGAGACCAGCAGACCGGCGATCACGAAGGAGTAGACGTCCCCGATCCACAGCAGCTGGGTGCCGGTGGGCTCGAGGTCCTCGCTGATGTACGGGGTGGCGAGGCCGAGGACGGTCGCGTCCACGGCCACCAGCAGCACGGCGAGCACCAGCACGCTGAGCGCGAGCCACCGTCCGGGCCGCTTCACCGCCTCGGTGCTGTCGGCCGGCTGCAGGGTGCTGGTCATGATTCCTTCCTCGGTTCCTTCCTCGGTTCCTTCCTCGGTTCCTTCCTCGGTTCCTTCCTCGGTTCCTTCCTCGGTTCCTTCCTCGGTGCGGTGTCGTTCTGGCGTCGGGTGCCGCCGAGCAGCAGCTCCACGACCATGCGGGTGAAGTCCTTGGGGGCCACGCGGCCCTCGGTCACCGCCCAGGCGGCGGAGGCGAGCAGGCCGTAGAGCGCCTCGGTAAGCCAGGCCGGGGTGAGGTCGATGCGGAACTCGCCGCTCTCCTGGCCGCGCCGGAACAGGGCGGCGATACGCTCGTCGATCCTGGCCCAGCCCTCGTTCTGCTCCTCGCCCTCGAACAGCTGGTTCTCGGTGTAGAGGAAGGCGAGCAGGCCGGCCTGCGGTTCGATCGCGGCGACCAGGCGCCGCACGGCGTCCTCGGCGGGGCCCTCCTCCGGGCGGGCGGCCTCCAGGGCGGCCGCGCACTCGGCGATGCCCAGGGCCTCCAGCGCCCGTACGAGTGCGTCGCGTCCGGCGAAGTGCCGGTGCAGGGTGGCGCGGCTGATTCCGGCGGCCTTGGCGACCTCGTCCATGGTCGCGGTGGATTTGCGGGTCAGCAGGGCCGCGGCGCTGCGCAGCACATGGTCACGATCGACAGCCATGAGACGAGGATAGACCATGTGAGACATTCGTGTCTCACTCGAGGCGTGCGACTCTCAGAGGTCGACAGGTGAGAGTGCTGGGAGAGTGCTGAGAGTGGCTCAGTGCCAGGGCAGGCTGCCGCGGTGCTGCCAGTAGGAGTGCGGGTCCTCGGTCAGCGTGGCGAGGCGGTCCAGCTGCTCGTCGGTGAGGTCGACGGCCGGGGCGTGCAGGTTGGAGGTGAGCTGGACGACGGTGGCCGCCCCGGAGAGGACGACTCCGGCCCAGGGCCGGCGGAGGATCCAGGCGAGGGCGACGGCGTCGCAGCCCAGGCCGGTCTCGGCGGCGACGTCGCGCAGGATCTGCGGGGCGTGGGGGTCGGCCAGGCGGCCGTTGGCCATGCCCTCCTTGACGATGACGGTGAGCCCGGCGTCGTGGGCCTCGGCGAGGGCGGGCTCGGCGGAGGTCTCCAGCAGGTTGTACGTCGCCTGGACGGTACGGAACAGGGGCTTGCCGTCGGCCTCGACGGCGAGCGCGGCGCGGATGGCGTCGGCCTGGGCCGGACCGCTGGTGGAGATACCGACGGTCAGGCCGCCGGCCGCCGCCTCGGCGAGTTTGGCGTGCAGCTTCTTGTCAGTGAGGGCGGGGCTGTCCGGGGTCACCGAGTGGATCTGGTAGAGGTCGAGCCGCTCGCCGAGCAGCGCGTCGGTCTCGGCGCGCTGGCGTTCGTAGGTGGCGAGGGAGTGGTCCTTGATCTCGTGGTGCTCGGCGTCGGTGGACCAGTCGGCGGTGTAGGTGTAGCCCCATTTGCTGCCGATGACGACGTCGTCGATGCCGGGGTTGGCGGCGAGCCAGTCGGCGAGGAACTCCTCCGCGCGGCCGTAGGAGCGGGCGGCGTCGATGTAGCGGACGCCCTGGGCGTAGGCGGCGTCGAGGAGTTCATGGGTGCGGGCGCGCAGGGCCTCCACGGTCCGCTCCTCCCCGAGGTCCCGGTCGCGCCCCAGGTTGATGTAGCCGGGGCGGCCGACGGCGGCGAGGCCCAGTCCGATGTGGCAGGTGGGGGTGGTTGCCGTGGCCAGTCGCGCGAAGGGCACCGAGGGCTCCGATCGGTCGGTTCCGGTTCAGCTTCCGACCAACGTAACCCGCGATGCCCTTCGAGTCGGCTCGCTCGGCGCGCCCGGTGTCCCGCGCGTCCGTCAGCTCTGCTTGCGTGCCGTGGCCCAGGCGTGCTGGGCGGCCACGTCCTGCTTCACCTCCGCGAGCTGGACCGCGACCGCGCTCGGGGCCGTGCCGCCCCGGCCGTTGCGGGAGGCGAGGGCGCCCGGCACGTCGAGGACCGAGCGGACCTCCGGGGTGAGATGCGGGGAGATCTTGGAGAACTGCTCGTCGGTGAGGTCGGCCAGCTCCTTGCCCTCCGCCTCGGCGACCTTGACGCACTCGCCGGCGACCTCGTGGGCGACGCGGAAGGGCACGCCCTGCCGGACCAGCCACTCGGCGATGTCGGTGGCGAGGGAGAAGCCGGCCGGGGCCAGTTCCTCCATGCGCTCGCGGTGGACGGTGAGGGTGGCCATCATCCCGGTGAAGGCGGGGAGCAGGATCTCCAGCTGGTCGATGGAGTCGAAGACCGGCTCCTTGTCCTCCTGCAGGTCGCGGTTGTACGCGAGCGGGAGGGCCTTGAGGGTGGCCATCAGGCCGGTGAGGTTGCCGATGAGGCGGCCGGACTTGCCGCGGGCCAGCTCGGCGATGTCCGGGTTCTTCTTCTGCGGCATGATCGACGAGCCGGTGGAGAAGGCGTCGTGCAGGGTCACGAAGGAGAACTCCTTCGTGTTCCAGATGATGACCTCCTCGGCGATCCGGGAGACGTCCACGCCGATCATCGCGGTGATGAAGGCGAACTCGGCGACGAAGTCGCGGGAGGCGGTGCCGTCGATGGAGTTGGCCGCGCTGCCGTGCTCGAAGCCGAGGTCCGCGGCGACCGCCTCCGGGTCCAGGCCCAGGGAGGAGCCGGCCAGGGCGCCGGATCCGTACGGGGAGACGGCGGTGCGCTCGTCCCACTGGCGCAGCCGCTCGGCGTCCCGGGACAGGGCCTGCACATGGGCGAGGACGTGGTGGGCGAAGAGCACCGGCTGGGCGTGCTGGAGGTGGGTGCGGCCGGGCATGGCCACGTCCGGGTGTGCCTCGGCGAGGCCGATCAGCGCGTCCTGGAGGTCGGCGATCAGGCCGCCGATGATGCGGGCGTGGTCCCGCAGATACATCCGGAAGAGGGTGGCCACCTGGTCGTTGCGGGACCGGCCGGCGCGGAGCTTGCCGCCGAGCTCGGGGCCGAGGCGCTCCAGCAGGCCGCGCTCCAGGGCGGTGTGGACGTCCTCGTCGGCGACCGTGCCGGTGAAGGTGCCGTCGGCCACGTCGGCCTCGAGCTGGTCGAGCCCGGCCAGCATGCGGGTCAGCTCGTCCTCGGTGAGCAGCCCGGCCCGGTGCAGCACGCGGGCGTGCGCTCGGGAACCGGCGATGTCGTACGGCGCGAGCCGCCAGTCGAAGTGGACCGAGGCGGACAGCTTGGCCAGGGCCTCGGCGGGCCCATCGGCGAACCGTCCGCCCCAGAGCCGTACGTCACCGCTGTTGCTGCTCACTGACTGTGCTCCTCAAGGAATGGTGATGGACGGGGGCGCGACCGGCCGCAGCCGGCCCGCCCCCGTGCGGTGCGCCGCGTGGTGGCGCTCAGCCCAGGTCGCGCTTGGCCGCGATCTTCGCCGACAGACTGTAGATGTCGATGAAGCCCTTCGCCGCGGACTGGTCGAAGGTGTCGCCCGTGTCGTAGGTGGCGAGGTTGAAGTCGTAGAGCGACTGCTCGGAGCGCCGTCCGGTCACCACCGCGCGGCCGCCGTGCAGAGTCATCCGGATGTCGCCGGTGACGTGCTGGTTCGCCTCGTTGACGAAGCCGTCCAGCGCCCGCTTCAGCGGGGAGAACCACAGGCCGTCGTAGACCAGTTCGCTCCAGCGCTGCTCGACCTGCCGCTTGTAGCGGGCGAGTTCCCGCTCGACGGTGACGTTCTCCAGCTCCTGGTGGGCGGTGATCAGGGCGATCGCGCCGGGGGCCTCGTAGACCTCGCGGGACTTGATGCCGACGAGCCGGTCCTCGACCATGTCGATCCGGCCGACGCCCTGGGCACCGGCCCGCTCGTTGAGCTGCTGGATGGCCTGCAGCACGGTGACGGGCTTGCCGTCGATGGCGACCGGGACGCCCTCCTTGAAGGAGATGATCACCTCGTCCGGCTCGCGCGCGGCGGCCGGGTTCTGGGTGTACTCGTAGATGTCCTCGATCGGGGCGTTCCAGATGTCCTCGAGGAAGCCGGTCTCGATGGCCCGGCCGAAGACGTTCTGGTCGATGGAGTACGGCGACTTCTTGGTGGTCGCGATCGGCAGGCCCTTCTCCTCGCAGAAGGCGATGGCCTTGTCGCGGGTCATGGCGTAGTCGCGGACCGGGGCGATGCACTTGAGGTCGGGGGCGAGGGCCACGATGCCGGCCTCGAAGCGGACCTGGTCGTTGCCCTTGCCGGTGCAGCCGTGGGCGACGGTGGTGGCGCCGTGCTTCTTGGCGGCGGCGACGAGGTGCTTGACGATCGTCGGCCGGGACAGGGCGGAGACCAGGGGATACCGGTCCATGTAGAGGGCGTTGGCCTTGATCGCCGGGAGGCAGTACTCCTCGGCGAACTCGTCCTTGGCGTCCGCGACCTCGGCCTCGACGGCACCGCAGGCGAGCGCGCGCTTGCGGATGACGTCCAGGTCCTCGCCGCCCTGGCCGACGTCGACCGCAACGGCGATGACCTCGGCGCCCGTCTCCTCGGCGATCCAGCCGATGGCGACGGAGGTGTCCAGACCGCCTGAGTAGGCGAGTACGACGCGCTCGGTCACGGGGTTCTCCTCACAGTGCATTCGCTGACCTGCATGAGTATGCAGGAGTCCGCATGATTCGTCAATCGACCCCCGGAGAGCCCCGCCCGGACCACCCGGAGCGCCCCGCCCGGACCTGGACGGACCCCCGGATGGACCTGGGCGGACCTGGACGGACCATCCGGGCTGCCGCCGCCGATGCCGCCGTCTACGGTCTGAGCCATGCGCCCTGGAGCCCGCCTTCTCGCCGCCGTGCTCGCCCCGCTGTCGCTGCTCGCGCTCGGGGCCGCGCGGCCGTCCGCGCCGCTGCCCGACCGGATGGCGGACACCGGGGGCGGCTCGCAGCTGATCACCGCGGTGGCGCCGAAGGCGGGCTCGACGAAGGGCACGCTCACCTGGTGGGACCGGAAGAGCGGACGCTGGGTGGCGGCCGGCTCCGCACCGGCAGGTTTCGGAGCGAAGGGGCTGGTGGAGGGCACCGCGCGGCGGCAGGGCACCAGCACCACACCGACCGGGCTGTACGGGCTGCCGTACGCCTTCGGCACCGAGGCGGCGCCGCGCGGGACCCGGTACAGCTACCGCCCCGTACGGGCGGACTCCTGGTGGTGCCAGGACAACCGCTCACGGCGCTACAACCGCTGGACCGAGCCGCGGGCGGCGGACTGCCGGGCCACGGAGGCCGAGCATCTGATCACCTATCGCACGCAGTACGCCCACGCCCTGGTCGTCGCCTTCAACTACCACCGCCCGGTGCGCGGCCGGGGTGCCGGCATCTTCCTGCACGTCGACGGGCGCGGGGCGACCGCGGGATGCGTGTCGGTGCCGAAGGACGCGATGCGCCGGATCCTGCGCTGGGCCGACCCCGTGCGCGCCCCGCATCTCGCGATCGGCACGGAATCCGGCCGCACGGCGATCACCCGGTACTGAACCGCGGCGATCACCCGGTACTGAACCGGCTACGCAGCTCACCAGTACCTCGATCACGTCTGAACACTCGGGCGTCACGGCACGTATCTGTGGGCCAAGGGTCAAGTCCCCACGGAGGCACCGTGACCACCACGCTCGCCGGCGGCCGCGCCGCCCGCCGCCAGACGATGCGCCGCATCCGTCCGCGCCGCTCCCCTGCCGTGCCGCTGCTGCTCGCCGTGGGTGCGGGCGCGGTGGCCGTGCTGTGGCTGTGGTGGAGCAACACCCCGTCCATCGCGGACACCACCGGGAAGATCGTCGCCGCGGGCCGGATCACCGGTCTGCTGGCCGGCTATCTGATGGCCCTGGTGGTGCTGCAGATGGCACGGGTGCCCGCTCTGGAACGCCGGGTCGGCTCGGACCGGGTCGCCCGCTGGCACGCGATGAGCGGCCGCTACACCGTCAGCCTGGTCATCGCGCATGTCTTCCTCACCATGTGGGGCTACGCGCTCCAGGCGGGCAAGTCACTCGGCGACATCGTCGACCAGACCATCACCTCCATCAACACGCTGCCCGACATGGGCAAGGCCGCCATCGGCACCGGTCTGCTCTTCGTGATCGCCTTCATCTCCATCGGCCCGATCCGGCGGAAGCTGCCGTACGACGGCTGGTACCACGTGCACCTGCTGACCTACGCGGCGGTGTATCTGACGTTCTGGCACCAGATCACCACCGGCAACGAGTTCGCCGTCGAGCCGTCCGCGAAGACCTTCTGGTACGGGCTGTACGGCGGGGTCACCGCGATGGTGCTGTGGTACCGGATCCTCACCCCGATCCGGCTGAACCTGCGGCACCGGATGCGCGTCGAGGCGGTCATCGAGGAGACGCCGGGCATCGTGTCGGTGCTGATCCGCGGGCGCCGGCTGCACCGGATCGGCGCGGAGGCCGGGCAGTTCTTCCGCTGGCGGTTCCTGGCTCCGGGGATGCGGTTCAGCTCCCACCCGTACTCGCTGTCGGCGGCGCCCCGCCCCGATCTGCTGCGGATCACCGTGAAGGCGATCGGCGACCACAGCTCCCGGCTGCGCGAGCTGGAGCCCGGCACCCGGGTGTGGGCGGAGGGCCCATACGGCGCGCTGACCGCCCAGCGGCGCAGCCGCGGCAAGGTGCTGCTGGTTGCGGGCGGGGTCGGCATCACCCCGATGCGGGCGCTGTTCGAGACCCTGCCGGGCGCCGCCGGTGACATCACCCTGCTCTACCGGGCCAACAGCACGCAGGACCTCGCTCTCTGGGACGAGCTGGCGAAGATCGCCGACGAGCGCGGGGCGCGGCTGATGTACGCGGTGAACAGCCCCGACGGGGAGCGGCCGGACATCTCGGCGGAGAGCCTGAAGCGGAAGATCCCGGACGTCGACAAGCACGACGTGTTCATGTGCGGGCCGCCCGGCTTCGCCCAGCAGGTGTACGAGGCGCTGCGCGGCGCGGGTGTCCCGGCACGCCGTATCCACCACGAGTCGTTCGAGATGTGAGCGACGGGCCGGCCACGTTCTCTCCACCCCATCAGGACACAGTTCAGGAGCTCGAGAAACGATGAGGAAGTCTCACCCCGTCCGGCGTGCCGTGCTCGCCACCGCCGCCACGGTGTCCGGGATCGTGCTGCTGCTGTCGCTGAAGCCGGCCTCGGACCCGGGCGCGGCCGAGGCGGCAGGGGGTGCGGCCCCGCCGGCCGCGGCCCAGTCGCCGCAGGGCGGCTCGCAGCCGATCGGCGACGGCACGGTCACCGGGGACGCGGCCACGACCCAGTACGGCCCGGTGCAGGTACGGCTGACCGTCAGCGGCGGGAAGATCACCAAGGCCGAGGCGATCCAGGCGCCCAAGGGCGGCCAGAGCGACCAGATCACCTCCAACGCGATCCCGAAGCTCAACCAGGCGGCGATCGAGGCGCAGAGCGCGGACATCGACGCGGTGTCCGGGGCGACGTACACCAGCACCGGATACAAGAAGTCGCTCCAGTCGGCCCTGGACAAGGCCAGGGCCGCGGCAGGCGGCGGCGGTGGCGGCGAGGCGCAGGCGCGCACGGTCACCGGAGACGTGGCCAACACCCAGTACGGCCCCGTCCAGGTCCGCATCACCGTCGCCGGCGGAAAGATCACCAAGGCCGAAGCCGTCCAGGCCCCCAAGGGCGGCCAGAGCGACCAGATCACCTCCAACGCCATCCCCAAGCTCAACCAGGCCGCGGTCACCGCCGGCAACGCCGACATCGACGCCGTCTCGGGAGCCACCTACACCAGCGCCGGATACAAGAAGTCCCTGCAGTCGGCGCTCGACAAGGCGGGTGGCTGACATGGCGACCGGGGCCGCCGAGGCGCCCGCCGCGGAGCGCCGGGTGGTGGAGACGATGGGGACCGTCTTCTCCTTCGACGTCCGCGGCGGGGATCCCGATGCCGTGCGGGCGGCGCTCGAGGAAGCGGTGGCGGGGCTGCACCGGGTCGACGAGGTGTTCAGCACCTACCGCGAGGACAGCCAGATCTCCCGGCTGGCGCGGGGCGAGCTGACGGTCGCCGAGTGCGATCCGGAGGTCGCCGGGGTGCTGGAACTGGCTGCGGAGGCGGAGCGGGTCAGCGACGGCTGGTTCAGTCCGCGCTACGAAGGTCGGCTGGACCCGACCGGCATCGTCAAGGGCTGGGCGGTGGAGCGGGCCGCGCGGGTGCTCGCGGCGGCGGGCGCCACCGGGGTGAACGTCAACGGCGGCGGTGATGTGCAGCTGCTGGGCGCGCCCGGGGAGGACCGGCCCTGGCGGGTCGGGGTGGCGGATCCCCTGCGGCCCGGAGGGCTGGCGGCGGTGGTGGTGTCGGCGGCGGGGGCGCGGGAGCTGTCGGTGGCGACGTCGGGCACGGCGGAGCGGGGTGCGCACATCGTCGATCCCACCACCGGCCGCTCCGCGGTGACGGACCTGGTGGCGGTGACCGTGGTGACCCCGTCGCTGACGTGGGGGGACTGCTGGGCCACGGCGGCCTTCGCGATGGGGTCGCGGGAGGGTCTGGCCTGGCTGGAGTCGCTGCCGGACGTGGAGGCCCTGCTGATCACGGCGGGCGACGAGGTGCGCTGGACGGGGGGTCTGGCCGGGCGGCTCGGCTGAGCGGGGAGGTGGACGGCCGGGCCGCGAACGCCCCGGCGAGGGGCGCGGAGCCGGGGGCTGCCGAACGGCGGCCCCCGGCCTTTTCCGTGCGTGTATTCGACTCCCGTTCAACTCCCGGCCCTGCGATAGCCGTTGACCACCTCGGCGGCCGCTGCGGAGGTCAGTGCCCGTTCTGAGCCAGCCTCAGCAAGTGGTCGGCCAGGGCCTGTCCGCCCTTGGGGTCACGGCTGATGAGCAGCACCGTGTCGTCGCCGGCGATGGTGCCCAGGATGTCGTGCAGTTCGGCCTGGTCGATCGCCGAGGCCAGGAACTGGGCGGCGCCGGGAGGGGTGCGCAGGACGACGAGGTTGGCCGAGGCCTCCGCGGAGATCAGCAGCTCCTGCGACAGGCGCCGCATCCGCTCCTCCTTGGCCGACTCCCCCAGCGGCGCGCGCGGGGTGCGGAAGCCCCCCTCGCTCGGCACCGCGTAGATCAGGTCGCCGTCGGTGTTGCGGATCTTCACCGCGTTCAGCTCGTCCAGGTCGCGGGAGAGCGTCGCCTGGGTGACGCTCAGCCCGTCGTCGGCGAGCAGCTTCGCCAGCTGGCTCTGCGACCGCACCGGCTGCCGGTTGAGGATGTCCACGATCCGGCGGTGGCGTGCGGTGCGGGTCTGCGGCACGGCGGGACCGGTGCTCCCGCCCGGTCCCCGGTCCTGCGGCGCCTGGCTCATCGTCGTCTCATTCTCCGGATCGTCCGTCCCCGTGTGTCGCGTCGAGGATGCCGGGCAGCGCCCGGAGCAGCGCGTCCACCTCGTCGTCGCCGAGGTTCAGCGGCGGCATCAGCCGTACGACATCGGGGGCGGGCGCGTTCACCAGGAAGCCGGCGTCCTGAGCCGCCTGCTGCATGCGGGGTGCGAGCGGCTCGGTGAGCACGATACCCAGGAGAAGCCCCGCGCCCCGGACATGGGCGATCAAAGGACGGTTCAGGGCCTCGATGCCGTCGCGCAGCCGCTCGCTCTGCCGCTTGACGTTGTCCAGCAGGCCCTCGCTCGCGATGGTGTCCAGCACGGCGAGTCCGGCGGCGCAGGCGACGGGGTTGCCGCCGAAGGTGGTGCCGTGGTGGCCGGGCGCCAGCAGGTCCGCGGCGCGGCCGAAGGCGACGGTGGCGCCGAGCGGCAGTCCGCCGCCCAGGCCCTTGGCCAGGGTCACCACGTCGGGCAGGACGCCCTCGTGCGCCTGGTACTCGAACCAGTGCCCGGTGCGGCCGATGCCGGTCTGCACCTCGTCGAGGACCAGCAGCGCACCGGTGGCGGCGGTGATCGCCCGTGCGGCCTTGAGGTAGCCGGGCGGCGGGACGACCACGCCGTTCTCGCCCTGGATCGGCTCGATGATCACCAGGGCGGTGTCCTCGGTGACCGCGGCGGCCAGCGCCTGGGCGTCGCCGTAGGGGACGTGGGTGACGTCGCCGGGCAGCGGCCGGAACGGGTCCTTTTTGGCGGGCTGGCCGGTGAGGGCCAGGGCGCCCATGGTGCGGCCGTGGAAGCCGCCGTCGGTGGCGACCATGTGGGTGCGCCCGGTGAGCCGGCCGATCTTGAAGGCGGCCTCGTTGGCCTCGGCGCCGGAGTTGCAGAAGAAGACCTTGCCGTCGCGGCCGAAGAGTTCCAGAAGGCGTTCGGCGAGGGCGACCGGGGGTTCGGCGACGAACAGGTTGGAGACATGGCCGAGGGTGGCGATCTGCCGGCTCACCGCCTCCACCACGGCCGGGTGGGCGTGCCCCAGGGCGTTGACGGCGATGCCGCCGACGTAGTCGGTGTACTCCTTGCCGTCGGCGTCCCAGACCTTGGCGCCGGCGCCGCGCACCAGGGGCAGGCGCGGGGTGCCGTAGTTGTTCATGAGCGCGCCCTGCCACCGCTCGGTGAGCTCCTGGTTGCTCATGACTCCCCCTCGGGGTCCTCGTCGGGCACGACCATCGTGCCGATGCCTTCGTCGGTGAAGATCTCCAGCAGGATCGAGTGCTGGACCCGGCCGTCGATGACGCGGGCGGTGTTGACGCCGTTGCGCACGGCGTGCAGGCAGCCCTCCATCTTGGGGACCATGCCGGAGGACAGCTCCGGCAGCAGCTTCTCGAGCTGGGACGCGGTGAGGCGGCTGATCACCTCGTCGGAGTTGGGCCAGTCCTCGTAGAGGCCCTCGACGTCGGTGAGGACCATCAGGGTCTCGGCGCCCAGCGCAGCGGCGAGTGCCGCAGCCGCCGTATCGGCATTGACGTTGTAGACATGGTGGTCGTCCTGGGAGCGGGCGATCGACGAGACGACCGGGATGCGGCCGTCGGCGAGCAGCGCCTCGATCGCGCCGGTGTCGATGGCGGTGATCTCGCCGACCCGTCCGATGTCGACGGCCTCGCCGTCGATCTCGGGCTGGTGCTTGGTGGCGGTGATGGTGTGGGCGTCCTCGCCGGTCAGGCCGACGGCCAGCGGCCCGTGCCGGTTGAGCAGGCCGACGAGTTCGCGCTGCACCTGCCCGGCCAGCACCATGCGGACGACGTCCATGGCGTCCTCGGTGGTGACCCTCAGGCCCGCCTTGAACTCGCTGACGATGCCGTGCTTGTCGAGGGCGGCGCTGATCTGGGGGCCGCCGCCGTGCACGACGACGGGCTTGAGTCCGGCGTGGTGCAGGAAGACCACGTCCTGGGCGAAGGCGGCCTTGAGTTCGTCGTCGACCATGGCGTTGCCGCCGAACTTGATGACGACGGTCTTGCCGTTGTGCCGGACCAGCCAGGGCAGCGCCTCGATGAGGATCTGCGCTTTGGGGAGGGCGGTGTGCTTCCGCGTGGGATGGGTCATGAGGAGTAGGCGCTGTTCTCGTGGACGTAGTCGGCGGTGAGGTCGTTGGTCCAGATGGTGGCGGTCTGGTCGCCGGCGGCGAGGTCGGCGACGATGTGCACCTCGCGGTAGCGCATGTCGACCTTCTCGCGGTCCTCGCCGACGCTGCCGTTCTTGCACACCCAGACGCCGTTGATGGCGACGTTGAGGCGGTCCGGCTCGAAGGCGGCGCTGGTGGTGCCGATCGCGGACAGCACGCGGCCCCAGTTGGGGTCCTCGCCGTGGATGGCGCACTTGAGGAGGTTGTTGCGGGCGATGGAGCGGCCCACCTCGACGGCGTCGTCCTCGGTCGCGGCATTGATCACCTCGACCTTGATGTCCTTGCTGGCGCCCTCGGCGTCCCGGATGAGCTGTTGTCCGAGGTCGTCGCAGACGGCGCGCACCGCCTCGGCGAACTCCTCGTAGCCGGGGGTGACTTCGGCGGCGCCGGAGGCGAGCAGCAACACGGTGTCGTTGGTGGACATGCAGCCGTCGGAGTCGACGCGGTCGAAGGTGACCCGGGTGGCGGCGCGCAGGGCCTTGTCCAGGGTCTCGCTGTCGACGTCGGCGTCGGTGGTGAGGACGACCAGCATGGTGGCGAGGCCGGGGGCGAGCATGCCGGCGCCCTTGGCCATGCCGCCGACGGTCCAGCCGTCCTTGGTGACGACGGACGTCTTGTGCACGGTGTCCGTGGTCTTGATGGCGATGGCGGCCTTCTCGCCGCCGTGCTCGGACAGCTGGGCGGCGGCGGTCTCGACGCCGGGGAGCAGCTTGTCCATGGGGAGCAGGACGCCGATGAGGCCGGTGGAGCAGACGGCGACCTCGCCGGCGCCGATGCCGAGCACCTCGGCCGCCTTCTCGGCGGTGGCGTGGGTGTCCTGGAAGCCCTTCGGGCCGGTGCAGGCGTTGGCGCCGCCGGAGTTGAGGACGACGGCGGTCAGCTGCCCGCTCTTGAGGACCTGCTCGGACCACAGGACGGGTGCCGCCTTGACGCGGTTGGAGGTGAAGACGCCGGCGGCGGCGCGGCGGGGACCGTTGTTGACCACGAGGGCCAGGTCCGGGTTCCCGTTCTCCTTGATCCCGGCGGCGATGCCCGCCGCCGTGAATCCCTTGGCTGCCGTGACACTCACTGCGTCTCCTCGTTCACTTCTCCGCCCGCGCGGTGCGGCGGTGCGGTCGTCGTCTGCGGCCCGGCGGCTGCCGTCGCGACGGTCACGGGGCTACTCCGGTGGCCGTCAGCCCGGTGGTCTCGTCGAGGCCGAGGGCGATGTTCATGCTCTGGACGGCACCTCCTGCGGTGCCCTTGGTCAGGTTGTCGATGGCGCTGATGGCGACGACACGTCCCGCGGCCTCGTCGAGAGCGACCTGCACCTGGACGGCGTTGGAGCCGTACACCGAGGCCGTCGCCGGCCACTGGCCGGCGGGGAGCAGGTGGACGAAGGGCTCGTCGGCGTAGGCCTTCTCGTAGGCGGCGCGCACCGCGTCGGCGGTCACGCCCTGCCGGGCGGAGGCGCTGCAGGTGGCGAGGATGCCGCGGGGCATGGGTGCGAGGGTCGGGGTGAAGGAGACGGTGACCGGCTCGCCCGCCGCCGCGCTGAGGTTCTGGGTCATCTCGGGGGTGTGCCGGTGGACGCCGCCGACGCCGTAGGGCGACATGGAGCCCATGACCTCGCTGCCCAGCAGGTGCGGCTTGGGCGCCTTGCCCGCGCCGGAGGTGCCGGAGGCGGCGACGATCACCGCCTCGGGCTCGACCAGCCGCGCCGCGTAGGCCGGGACGAGGGCCAGCGAGACGGCGGTCGGGTAGCAGCCGGGCACCGCGATGCGCTTGGACCCCTCCAGCGCGGCGCGGGCACCCGGCAGTTCGGGAAGGCCGTAGGGCCAGGTTCCGGCGTGCGGGGAGCCGTAGAACCGCTCCCAGTCGCCGGCGTCCTTCAGCCGGAAGTCGGCACCCATGTCGACGACCAGGACGTCCGGTCCGAGCTGCTCGGCGACGGCGGCGGACTGGCCGTGCGGCAGCGCGAGGAATACCACGTCGTGGCCGGTGAGGGCTTCGGCGGTGGTGACCTCCAGGACGCGGTCGGCGAGCGGCAGCAGGTGCGGCTGGAGCGCGCCGAGCCGCTGCCCGGCGTTGCTGTTGCCGGTCAGGGCACCGATCTCGACCTCGGGGTGGGCCAGCAGCAGACGCAGCAGCTCCCCGCCCGCGTACCCGCTCGCTCCGGCCACTGCCGCTCGTACCGCCATGAATATCCTCCTCCTCGGAGGCATGACTATACGGCGAGCTGCAGATCTATGCAATCGCTTCCCGCAGGCCGTGGCCTCCGGCATGACGCGCCTCACGCCCGCCCAGGCAGCCCGGCGGATCGCGGAGGCTGTGCGGAGCTGAGAGCCTCGGTCATGCATCCGGCCTGGTCAGGGGGCCGGCCTATTGACCTGTGTGAGGGCAGCCACTACGTTCTGAAGCAAACCGACCCCGTAAGGACCGGAAGGAGGCGACCGGCGGATGTACAGGCACGCTGATCTGGGTCGTCTCGCCCACCGCACGGTCTGGGTTCCGGGTCGTATCGCTCACGGCAGCTGAACGCGCCGTTTCCCTAGTGCCCGCTCGTGGCACGAATGTGTCCTCCGCACGGGACGCATGCGCGCCCGCGTGGCACGTTCCGCGCCTCCCCGCTACTTCGGAAATTCCTTCATCGGCACGGCATGAGCCGTCCCGGCACATGCCCCTGTAGCGCCCGCTCCCCTCATCCGGTGCGCACCGAGCACAGAAAGCTGCCTGAACATTGGCAAAGACAACTGCGCGGATCACGGTCAACGGAGAAGACACACCGATCGCGCCGGCCGCGCCGCACACCACGACGCTGGACTTCCTGCGTGAGCGCGGTCTGACCGGCACCAAGGAGGGCTGCGCCGAAGGTGAGTGCGGTGCCTGTTCGGTCCTGGTGGCCCGTCCCGGCGTGAACAAGCCGACCGACTGGGTGGCGGTCAACGCCTGCCTGGTTCCGGTCGCGGCACTCGACGGTCAGGAGATCGTCACCTCGGAGGGCCTCGCCGCCCAGGGCGCACCGGGCACCCCGCCCGCGCTGCACCCGGTGCAGCAGGAGATGGCCGTCCGCGGCGGCTCCCAGTGCGGCTACTGCACACCCGGCTTCATCTGCAGCATGGCCGCCGAGTACTACCGCCCGGACCGCTGCGCGCACCCGGACCAGGACGGCGGAACGGACCCGGAGCACGGCCCCAACGGGTTCGACCTGCACGCGCTGAGCGGCAACCTGTGCCGCTGCACCGGCTACCGCCCGATCCGCGACGCCGCGTTCGCCGTCGGGGAGCCCGACGAGGACGACCCGCTGGCCCGGCGCCGCGAGCAGGCCCCGCCCGAGCCCGCAGCCACCGACTACAGCCTCGACGGCAGCACCTTCGTGCGGCCGGCCTCCCTGGCCGAGACGCTGCGGCTGCTGCGCGAGCGGCCCGACGCGGTGGTGGTCGCCGGGAGCACCGACTGGGGCGTGGAGGTCAACCTCCGCGGCCGGCGGGCCGATTGCGTGGTCGCCGTCGACCGGCTGCCGGAACTGCGCGAGCTGCGCGTGGCGGACGACCACATCGAGATCGGTGCCGCGCTGACGCTCACCGAGATCGAGCGCCGTCTCGACGGCACGGTGCCGCTGCTGGACGAGCTGTTCCCGCTGTTCGCCTCCCGGCTGATCCGCAACAGCGCGACCCTCGGCGGCAACCTCGGTACCGGCTCCCCCATCGGGGACAGCCCGCCGGTGCTGCTGGCGCTGGAGGCGTCGGTGGTGCTCGCCGACGCCGACGGTGAGCGGGTGGTCCCGCTCGCCGAGTACTTCACCGGCTACCGGCAGAGCGTGCGCCGGCCCGGCGAGCTGATCCGCTCGGTGCGCATCCCGCTGCCGCTGTCGCCCGTGACCGCCTTCCACAAGATCGGCAAGCGGCGTTTCGACGACATCTCCAGCGTCGCGGTCGCCTTCGCGCTCGACATCGAGGACGGGGTCGTGCGCAAGGCCCGCATCGGTCTCGGCGGTGTGGCCGCCACCCCGATCCGCGCGCTGGACACCGAGGCGGCCCTCGAGGGCCGGCCGTGGACGGCTCAGAGCGCCGAGGCCGCCGCGCGGGTGCTGCGCGGCGAGGGGACGCCGATGGACGACCACCGGGCCAGCTCCCTCTACCGTTCCGCGATGCTCGGCCAGAGCCTGCTGAAGCTGTACGCCCAGACCCAGACCACCGAGGCGGTGTCGTCATGAGCCATCTGTCCGAGCGCCCCGAGAAGCCCGTCGTCGGTGTCCCGCTGCCGCACGAGAGCGCCGTCCAGCACGTCACCGGCGCCGCGCTCTACACCGACGACCTGGTGTACCGCACCAAGGACGTGCTGCACGCCTACCCGGTGCAGGTGATGAAGGCGCACGCCCGGATCACCGCGCTGCGCACCGAGCCCGCCCTGAAGGTGCCGGGTGTGGTGCGGGTGCTGACCAAGGAGGACGTGCCCGGCGTCAACGACGCCGGCATGAAGCACGACGAACCGCTCTTCCCCGACGAGGTCATGTTCCACGGCCACGCGGTCGCCTGGGTGCTGGGCGAGACCCTGGAGGCGGCCCGGCTCGGCGCGGCGGCCGTGGAGGTGGAGCTGGAGGAGCTGCCCTCCCTGGTCACCCTCGAGGAGGCCATGGCCGCCGGCAGCTACCACGGTGCCCGGCCCGTGATGGAGACCGGCGACATCGACGCCGGGTTCGCCGAGTCCGCGCATGTGTTCACCGGCGAGTTCCAGTTCTCCGGCCAGGAGCACTTCTACCTGGAGACGCATGCCTCGCTGGCCCAGATCGACGAGAACGGGCAGGTGTTCATCCAGAGCAGCACCCAGCACCCCTCGGAGACGCAGGAGATCGTCGCGCATGTGCTCGGCGTGCCCTCGCACGAGGTGACCGTGCAGTGCCTGCGGATGGGCGGCGGCTTCGGCGGCAAGGAGATGCAGCCGCACGGGTTCGCGGCGATCGCCGCGCTGGGCGCCAAGCTCACCGGCCGGCCGGTGCGGTTCCGGCTCAACCGCACCCAGGACCTGACCATGTCCGGCAAGCGGCACGGCTTCCACGCCAAGTGGCGGATCGGCTTCGACGCCGAGGGCCGTATCCAGGCCCTGGACGCCACCCTGGTCGCGGACGGCGGCTGGAGCCTGGACCTGTCCGAGCCGGTGCTGGCCCGCGCCCTGTGCCACATCGACAACACCTACTGGATCCCCAACGCCCGGGTCGCCGGCCTCATCGCGAAGACCAACACGGTCTCCAACACGGCCTTCCGGGGCTTCGGCGGGCCGCAGGGCATGCTGGTGATCGAGGACATCCTGGGCCGCTGCGCGCCGAAGCTCGGGCTCGACCCGACGGAGCTGCGGGAGCGCAACTTCTACCGGCCGGGCCAGGGCCAGACCACGCCGTACGGGCAGCTGGTCACCCAGGCCGAGCGGCTCACCACCGTCTGGCAGCAGGTCAAGGACAGCGCCGGCATCGCCGACCGCAAGCGGGAGATCGCCGCCTTCAACGCCGCGCACCCGCACACCAAGCGGGCCCTCGCGCTCACCGGCATCAAGTTCGGCATCTCCTTCAACCTCACCGCCTTCAACCAGGGCGGCGCGCTGGTGCTGATCTACAAGGACGGCTCGGTCCTGATCAACCACGGCGGCACCGAGATGGGCCAGGGCCTGCACACCAAGATGATCCAGGTGGCCGCCACCACCCTGGGCATCCCGCTGCACAAGGTCCGCCTGGCGCCGACCCGCACCGACAAGGTGCCCAACACCTCCGCCACCGCCGCCAGTTCGGGCGCGGACCTGAACGGCGGGGCGATCAAGAACGCCTGTGAGCAGCTGCGCGAACGGCTGCTGCAGGTGGCCGCCACCCAGCTCGGGGCCAACCCCTCGGACGTGCGCATCGTCGACGGCGTGGCCCGCGCCCTGGGCAGCGAGAAGGAGCTGGCCTGGGACGACCTGGTGCGCACCGCGTACTTCCAGCGGGTCCAGCTGTCGGCGGCCGGCTTCTACCGGACCGAGGGCCTGCACTGGGACGCCGAGAGGTTCCGCGGCTCGCCGTTCAAGTACTTCGCCTACGGTGCCGCCGCGACCGAGGTGGAGGTGGACGGCTTCACCGGCGCCTACCGCATCCGGCGGGTGGACATCGTGCACGACGTCGGCGACAGCCTCTCCCCGATGATCGACATCGGTCAGGTGGAGGGCGCCTTCGTGCAGGGCGCGGGCTGGCTGACGCTGGAGGACCTGCGCTGGGACACCGGCGACGGGCCGAACCGGGGCCGGCTGCTCACCCAGGCGGCGAGCACGTACAAGCTGCCGAGCTTCTCGGAGATGCCCGAGGAGTTCAATGTCACGCTGCTGCAGAACGCCACCGAGGAGGGCGCGGTCTACGGCTCCAAGGCGGTGGGCGAGCCCCCGCTGATGCTGGCCTTCTCGGTGCGCGAGGCGCTGCGGCAGGCCGCGGCCGCCTTCGGACCCGCCGGGGTCTCCGTGGAACTGGCCTCGCCCGCGACACCGGAGGCGGTGTACTGGGCGATCCAGGCCGCCCGCCGGGGAGGTGCCCCGGCGAACGGGCACGCCGTCGAAGGCGCCGGCGGCCGGGTCCGTGCCGACGCGGAAGCGCTGAGCGGTGCCTGACATGACGTGGATCGCCGCGGTCGCGCGGTTGCGGGAACACCGGGAGCCCGGCGTGCTCGTGACCGTCGCGGCCGTGCGCGGCCATGCCCCGCGGGACGCCGGTGCCAAGCTCGTCGTCGGCGAGCGGGAGACCTGGGGCTCCATCGGCGGCGGCAATGTGGAGGCCGTGGCGATCGACCGGGCCCGGGAGATGATCGCCGCGGGCGAGCGGAAGCCGGAGCTGATGGACTTCGCGCTGAACGACAAGGTGACCAACCAGCACGGCGTGCAGTGCTGCGGCGGCACCGTCGCGGTCCTGCTCGAACCGCTGCCGGTGGTGCGCTCCGTGGCGATCTTCGGGGTCGGCCACGTCGGCCTCGAACTGGCCCGCATCCTGGCCCGTCAGGACCTCGATCTGCATCTGATCGACTCACGGGCCGACGTCCTGGCTCCGGAACGGCTCCAGGCGCTGGCCGACTCGGTGGCCCGGGTGCATGTCCACCACACTCCGCTGCTGCCGGAGGAGGTCCTGGAGGAACTGCCGCGCGGCACCCATGTGCTGATCATGACGCACGACCACGCCGAGGACGCGGCCCTGTGCGACGCCGCGCTGCGCACCTCCCACCTCGGCTCGATCGGGCTGATCGGGTCGGCGGCCAAGTGGGCGCGGTTCCGCAAGCGGCTGGCCACCGAGGGCGGGCACGACGACGCGGCCATCGACCGGATCAAGACCCCGATCGGCCTGCCGGACATCGGCGGCAAGGAACCGGCGACCATCGCCGTGAGCGTGGCGGCGGACCTGCTGCGCACCTTCGAGTCCGAGGGCGGCTGAGGCAAGCGCACACGAACGCGAAAGGTGCCCCTCGCCGGCTCGGCGCGGGGCACCTTTCGTCATCCGTCGTACGTACGTCGCCCGTCAGTAGGCGATGCGGTCGGACTTGGCGATCCAGGCGTCGAACGGCTGGGTGCGGTTCGGCAGGTCGAGGTGCACGATCTCCAGGGGCCACGCCTCCTGGGGCCGCTTCTCGAACAGGTCGTAGAACTTGCGGTCGTCGAAGCCGGCCACGGCCGCGTCGTGCCGGTCGGCGGCGTAGATGATCCGGTCCACCCGGGCCCACAGGGACGAGGACAGGCACATCGGGCAGGGCTCGCAGGAGGTGACCAGGGTGCAGCCCGCCAGGCTGAAGGTGCCGAGCTTCTTGCAGGCGGCGCGGATGGCGCTGACCTCGGCGTGGGCCGTGGGGTCGAGGTCGGCGGTGACCCGGTTGTTGCCGAGGGCGACGATCTCGCCGTCCTTGGCGATCAGCGCGCCGAAGGGGCCGCCGCCGCCCGCGACGCTCTCGGTGGCCAGCTCGACGGCCCGCTCCATCCAGGCGCGCTCCAACTCACGGGTGCCGGTCTCGGCCGTGCGGGTGGTCATGGCAAGCTCCTTGTCATCGCGACGCTTCCCGGAGTACGTCGTGTACGAGGAGTACACAGCCTGCCGATCAGCCTCGAACAGGGACCGAAGCCATCAACCGAGGGCCGCTGCGGGGCGACGGCTCGTAGGGTCCTACAAATACACCGGGTGCCCCCGCTCGTCCGGGCGGCACGGCGGTGACGGGCGGGACGCGCCGCGGCGCACGGAACGTGACAGACGTGGGAACGGAGCGGGATGGGCGAGTTCTGGCCGGTGCCGGACACGCTGGCGTATCTGCGAGGCGGCTGGCGGGTGACCCGCACCGTGCGGGACCTGGCGAGCGGCGACGAGGGCGAGTTCCGGGGGACGACCGCGTTCCGCCCGGAGTCCGGGGGCGGCCTGCTGCACCAGGAGTCCGGCACCTTCATCTGGCGCGGTGTCGCCCGGCCCGCCGAGCGGACGCTGCGGTTCCTGCCGGGGCCGGACGGCACGGCCGACGTGCGGTTCGCGGACGGCCGCCCGTTCCACGACCTGGACCTCAGCAGCGGGCGGCACATCGCCGACCACCCCTGCTCGGCGGACCTGTACCGGGGCGAGTTCACGGTCCGGGACGCGGACCACTGGCGTACGGTCTGGCGGGTGCGCGGCCCCGCCAAGGACCTGGAGATCACCACCGACTACGCGCGGGCCGGCTGACCCGGCACGACCGTCCCGGCTACGCCCGGGTGGGCTGGGCGGACACGCTGTCCAGCGTCAGGCTCCAGCGGCCCGCCCGGCCCGTCACGGTGGTCGTGGAGAGCGGGCGCACATCGAGGTTCCAGTACGTCGCGGGCGGCGCCTTGAGCGCGTAGACGAGGGCGGCGCGGATCACGGACGGCTCGGCCACGGCGACGATCCGGCAGCCGTCCTCCACGGGCCGGGTGTCCAGCCAGCCGCCGACCCGCATGATGAACTCCAGCATCGACTCCCCACCGTGCACCTTGGCGGTGGGGTCGGCGAGCCAGGCGTCCACCGTCTGCGGCTCGCGGGCCATCGCCTCGCCCAGGGTCAGTCCCCGCCAGCGGCCCATGTCGCAGTCGCGCAGGGCGAGCTGCACCAGCGGTGCGTAGCCCAGTCCGTCCCCGGTGGCCCGGCTGCGCGGGGCCGGGGAGCAGTAGCGCAGATCGGCCGCGGCGAGCGGCAGGAGTTCATGGGCGACACGCTGCACCTCGCTCCAGCCGGCCTGGTCCAGCGGCCGGTCGTCGTCGAAGCGCTCGCCCAGCACCGAGGAGCTCCCCGCGGCGGCGACGAACGTGACCCGAAGTGCCATGCGGCGAATCGTCAGCCGCGGATGTGGCCAGGTCAAGAGGTCCCGTCCGGCCGTGACGCTGAGTGCGCCGAGGGTTACTCGCCGGTAAGAACCTACCAGGCAAACCGGCCCGAATCCCCTGTCCCGGCAGTCCGTCCTCACCGGAGCCCCACTCGAGGCTCACTCGCGCCTCACCGGAGGCTCACCGGCAGCGTCTCACCGGAGGCTCACTCCAAGCGCCTCACCGGCGGCTCACCCCAAGCGCCTCACCGGAAGCTCACTCATGGCCGAGCACCATCCAGTCGTCGGACCGTTCGAGCGTGCGGAACCCCAGCTTCGCGTAGACGCCGTGCGCGTCGTGGGTGACGAGCACGATGCGGCGCAGCCCGCAGGGCCGCAGCTCCTCGCGCACACCGGCCACCAGAGCCGTGCCGATGCCCTTGCCGCGCACCGCGGGGTCGACGTACACGTCGCACAGCCAGGCGAAGGTCGCCCGGTCGGTGATGACCCGTGCGTAGGCCACCTGCTCGCCCGAGACGCTCTCGTAGACCCCGAAGTTGAGCGAGCCCCGCATCGCCGCGTCCTGCTTGGCGCGGGGGCGGCCCAGCGCCCAGTAGGCGTCGGTGGACAGCCACCGGTGCACGCGCTCGACGTCGATGCGGTCGGGGTCGGTGGAGATCTCGTAGCCCTCGGGCAGGCGCGGTGTCCCGGTCTCGGTCATGCCCGGATGCTGGCAGGCGGCGCCGACGGGCGTCGAGCGGTTATCCCGAGTGCTGGACGGGGCGCTCCAGCACCTCCTCGCAGGCGGTGTGCAGCCGCCGGACGCCCTCGGGCAACCCGGGCCGCAGGTGATGGCCGCCGGACGGGATCACGGCCGCGATCGGCATTCCGCGGGCCAGTCAGTTGCAGCTTGCCCAGCCCCTGCTCACACTGGTGTGGTCGGTGCTGCTGCTGGGCGAGCACCTGACACCGGCCGCCCCGCTGACGGCCGTCGCGGTGCTGGTGTGCATCGCGGTGACCCAGCGGACACGCGGCTGATGGGCCCGCAGGCCCGCTGCCGAGTGGCGCGCCCAGGCCATAGACTCGAGGTCACAGACCGCTGCTCCCCCAATTTCGGTGAGGAGGCATCGATGTACGCAAACGTCGGTGACCAGCTTGTCCAGCACGGCAGGGTGGTCGGTCAGCACGACAGGGTCGGCGAGATCGTCGAAGTACTCGGCCAGGACGGGAACCCGCCCTACCGCGTCCGCTTCGAGGACGGCCACGAGGGCATCTGCGCCCCCGGCCCCGACACGGAGATCAGGCACCGGGCGACCACGACCCGGTAACACGCACAGGGGCTCGGTACGGGGGGCCGGCCGGCCGCTGATAGTGGTCGGCGGCCACCCGTGACATCGCCCCGATCGGATCGGCCGTCACCTCGCGCGCGGAGAAGAAGACGTGACCGCGCACCGGCGGGTACCTCTTCGCCAGCGTGAGGTGCCGGGAGAGCTCGGCCGGCCGCTGCCAGGCGGCCGGCTGGGCCGGGTCACCCGCCTTGTAGAGCGCCTCGCCGATGTACAACCGGGTCCGCGCGTCCCGTACCACCCCGGCCCACCAGGCGAGCAGCGTGGCGTAGTCGGCGGCGGTGTGACCGATGTGCCAGTACAGCTGCGGGCAGATGTAGTCGATCCAGTTCTCGCGGGCCCATCTGCGCGTGTCCGCGTGCAGGTCGTCGTAGGTCTGCACGCCCGCCGCGGTGTCCGAGCCCCGCGGGTCCGCGTCGCTGTTGCGCCACACCCCGAAGGGGCTGATGCCGAACTGCGTACCGGGGCGGATCTCCTTGATCCGGGCGGCCATCTCGCGCACCAGCCGGTTGACGTTGTCCCGCCGCCAGGAGGCACGGTCGGGGAAGCCGGCGCCGTAGGCGTCGTAGGCGGCGGCGTCGTCGAAGCTCTGCCCCGGCACCGGGTACGGGTAGAAGTAGTCGTCGAAGTGGACCGCGTCCACGGGGTAGCGGCGCACCGCGTCGAGCATCGCCTCCTGGACGAAGGCCCGCACCTGAGGCAGCCCCGGGTTGTAGTAGAGCCGCCCGCCGTACGGCACCACCCAGTCGGGGTTGCGCCGCGCCGGGTGGGAGGCGACCAGCCGGGACGGGTCGGCGTGCAGGGCGATGCGGTACGGGTTGAACCAGGCGTGCAGCTCCAGCCCCCGGGCGTGCGCCTCCGCCACGGCCGTCCCCAGCGGATCCCAGCCGGGGTGCCTGCCCTGGGTGCCGGTGAGGTACTGCGACCACGGTTCGTACGGCGAGGGCCACAGGGCGTCGGCGGTCGGCCGCACCTGGAGCATCACCGTGTTCAGCCGGTACCGCACGGCGGTGTCCAGCAGGGCGGTCAGCTCGGCCTGCTGCTCGGCGGCGCTCAGCCCGGGGGCGGAGGGCCAGTCCCGGTTGTCCACGCCGGCGATCCACATCCCGCGCATCTCGCCGGCCGCCGCGCCGCCCCCGGCGGGCCGCCGCGCCGCGGCCGAGGCCGTCGGCATCACCGTGAGCGCCGACAGTGCCGCCGCCGCGAACGCCCTGCGTGAGACTCGTCCCATGCGCACACCCCTGAAGACCGCCGGTCCGCCGGTCACGGACCGTTCCGGGCCCCAGGATGCCCGACCCCCGCGATCGATCATCGGTTCCCCGGAGTAACGTGCACGAACGGAGCAGGGACCGGGACCCGGCACCTGCGCAAGCCGTAGCAGCGAACAGGCGAGCTGCCCGTAACAGGTGAAGGGGACGATGTGACCGACATCGAACGCGTCGGAGTGGTGGGCTGCGGCCAGATGGGCGCGGGGATCGCCGAGGTGTGCGCTCGCGCCGGTCTGGAGGTGAAGGTCGCCGAGACCACCGGCGAGGCCCTGGAGATCGGCCGTACCCGGCTGTTCAACTCCCTGGCGAAGGCGGTCGAGCGGGGCAAGATCACCGAGGAGGAGCTGGAGGCCACCCAGGCCCGGCTGAGCTTCACCACGGACCTCGGCGAGTTCGCCGACCGCGACCTGGTGATCGAGGCCGTGGTCGAGAACGAGCAGGTCAAGACCGAGATCTTCCAGGTGCTGGACCAGGTGGTGACCCGCCCGGACGCGATCCTCGCCTCCAACACCTCCTCGATCCCGCTGGTGAAGCTGGCGGTCGCCACCGCGCGGCCGGACCACGTCATCGGCATCCACTTCTTCAACCCGGCCCCGGTGCAGAAGCTGGTCGAGCTGATCCCGGCGCTGACCACCTCGGAGGGCACCCTCGGCCGGGCCCAGGTCTTCACCGAGAAGGTGCTGGGCAAGCACGCCATCCGCGCCCAGGACCGCTCCGGTTTCGTGGTGAACGCGCTGCTGATCCCCTACCTGCTCTCCGCGATCCGGATGTTCGAGTCGGGCATCGCCAGCCGCGAGGACATCGACAACGGCATGGAGCTGGGCTGCGCCCACCCGATGGGCCCGCTGAAGCTGGCCGACCTGATCGGCCTCGACACGGTCGCCTCGGTCGCGTACTCGATGTACGAGGAGTACAAGGAGCCGCTGTACGCCGCTCCCCCGCTGCTCCAGCGGATGGTCGACGCGGGCCGGCTGGGCCGCAAGACCGGCTCCGGCTTCTACATCTACGGCTGACCACGCTCAGCGACCACCGCGGGCCCGGCACTTCACGAAGTGCCGGGCCCGCGGCTTTCACACACCGTGTGCGCACCGGGCCCGCATATGCCTGACGCACACTCTCCCCACGCGCCCACCAGGCGAGTTGACTCAGCATGCGCATGCAAGGGACACGCACGACTACGGAAAGGAGCGGTTTCGTGACCGCCGAGCCCGAGCATCTGGCCGTCAAGGGAGAACTCGCAGAGTTACGACGCAGGACGGACGTGGCACAGGCCCGCGTCGAGGGCGGGCTGGCGCTGCTCTCCCACCGCACCGAGGAGACGGCCCGGGAGCTGGAGGACCTCAGCACCCGTCTGGCGGCGCTGGAGCAGGCCCGCTGGCCCCTGCAGTCGGTCACGGTGCTCACCGCCGTGGCGGCCCTCGTCGTCGCCTGGCAAGCCCTCGGACGATAGGGAGCCGGCTAGATCCTGAGATGGTGCAGCAGGAGTAAGGCCGCCGCCATGTTGGCGGCCGGGACCTCGCCGCGGGCGACCAGATCGGGGACGATCTTCAGGGGCACCCACTCACGGCGGTCCGACTCGAAGTCGTCCACGGGGTGGCCGACGTACTCGCCCTCCTCGGACCAGTAGATGTGGTGCCGGGCGTCGGTGAGCCCGTTGGACGGCTCCACGCTCATCAGATGGTGCAGCGGGCCGGGCCGCCAGCCGGTCTCCTCCTCCAGTTCCCGGGCCGCCGCGACGGCGACGTCCTCGCCGTCCTCGACCACGCCCGCGGCGAGTTCCCACCCCCAGCTGTCGGTGATGAAGCGGTGCCGCCACAGCAGCAGCACCTCGTTGGCCTCGTTGACCACCGTGGCCACGGCGACCGGCCGCAGCCGTATCAGGAAGTGGTCCAGGTGCCGGCCGTCGGGTAGTTGGACATCCGCGAGGTTGACGCTGAACCAGCGGTTTGAGTACACAGTCTGTTCGTTCTGTTTCGTCCACTGCACGGTTCTGCCACCTTCCGCCGAGTAAGGGGCAATATCGCAGCAGGGACGGTCCAGCAGCAGTGCGCCTCTTGCGGACGTGCCGCGCCGCCGCGGCGGCCGGGCAGGGTCTACAGCGGTACGCGCAGGGCCCCGTCGATGAGTTCGGCCGCCTCGGCGGTGCCCGCGCAGCCGCTGCGCACCAGGTGCTCGCGCACCGCGCGGAGTCTGTCCCGCAGCCGCTGCGACTCCATCCCCCGGGCCTGCTCGGCCATCTGCACCGCCACCGCCACCGCCTTGTCGGCATTGCCCTGCCGCAGCTCGATGGTGCTGAGCATGGCGAGCCGGTGCACCCGGCCCCGGTCGTGCGCGGGATTGTCCACGGCGGCCGCCGCGTGCTCACCGGCCGCCGCGAGCTCGCCGAGGCTCAGCAGCGCCTCGGCCACCTGCACATTGACCAGGCCCGGCTGGACATAGCCGGTCTCGTCCGGCTCGTAGCCGCGCCGGATGCGTTCGGCGGCCTGCTCGGCACGCCGGATGCAGTCCAGCGCGCTGCTGCCGTCGCCGAGGTGCGCATACGCCTTCGCCTGCATCGCGTACAGGTCGGAGGCGAGCGCCGGGGTGATGTGCTTGCCGGCCGCCCGCAGCGCGGACTCGGCGAAGGCGACGGCCTGCCGGTACTCCCGCATGAACAGCGACTGGTTGACCAGCAGCGCGATGACATAGGCGCCGAGCCCCCGGTCGCCGCTGGCCTTGGCCAGGCGCAGTGCCTGGTGGAAGTAGCGCTGGGCGAGGCCGTGCGCGTCGGAGTCGTAGGCGCAGATCCCGGCGATCGCCACCAGGCCGCCGGTGGCGCGGTGCAGTTGGCGGCCGACGGCGTCGGTGTAGCTGCCGCGCAGCAGCGGGGCGGCCTCGGCGTTGAGGAAGCCGACGATCCGGGCGCGGGTCGCGATGCCGCCGGCCTTGCGGTACAGCTGCTCGTAGTGGCTGCGGGCGGCGCGCAGCATGGCGAGGTCGCTCGCCGTGACCCGGTGCCGGCCGCCGCGGGAGACGTCCGTGTCCTCCGGCGGGTTCTCCCACTCCCACACCGGCATCACGGCGGGTGTGCCGGTGACCGCGGGGGCGCCCAGTATGTGCGGCCGCTGCTGCTGGTCGGAGCGCCACAGGGCGGTGGCCCGGTCGACGAAGCCGGACAGCGAGCCGGTGTGCGGGGCGGACGGCTCCCCGGGCACACCGAGGCCGATGTCGTCCAGGGTGACCGGGCGGTGCAGCCGGGCGGCGAGCACCTCGCAGATCAGGTCGGGCACCTGACCCCTGGGCCGCTGGCCCTTCAACCAGCGGGCCACGGCCGTGTGTTCGTATCTCAGGTTCAGTCCGCGGGCCCGCCCGGCCTGGTTGACGTGCGCGGCCAGGCCGGCGTGGGAGATTCCCGCCTCGTCCAGGATCGCGTCGAGCAGAGTGTTGGGCTGCATGTCTGGCCCCCCGGGTCCGGTGCCCGTCAGCGTAGTGGCACCCGCTTCACACGGGGTGTGAACGGAGTGCTCGAATCCGCAGTGTGCGCGCACTGTTGCGGAGAGTTTCCAGCCGGTTGACTGAATGCCTCGAAAGAGACCGGCCGGGCCGCCGGCTCCCCCTCGTACAGTGCGGCGGCCCGCTGCCACGCCGTCCGCCCAGCTGCCTGCCCGACACTCCGTGGCGGGGCGGACGGCGTCGCCGGTCGGCTGCCGGTCGGCTGCCGCCGGGGCCTTTCAGGGGGTTCAGTTGTTGCCCTTGGTGCGGTGATGCGGGGGCGACCAATCGCCGTAGGGGCCGAGGTGTGTTGTCGGCTGCGGGTGTGTCGTGGCTTGTCGCGCAGTTCCCCGCGCCCCTGCGAGGTACGTGCAGTGGACCCACCTGAAGGGGCGCGGGGAACTGCGCGAGCGGCCACCGCGTACCCGCAGTCGCCATGTCACCGCAGCTCCCCGCCCCGTAGGCGCTTCTCAGCTCACGTCAGCTGCGCAGCACAGCCCCCGTTCGCTCGCCCGCGAGGGCCACCGCAGCGTCCCGTGCCGCGGACGCCTCGTCGACCGTCAGCGTCCGGTCCGCCGCCCGGAAACGCAGCGCGTAGGCAAGGGACTTGCGGCCCTCGCCGAGTTGCTCCGCGTTCTCGTAGACGTCGAACAGCCGGATGGACTCCAGCAGTTCACCCGCACCCTCGCGCAGCGCCGCCTCGACGTCCGCCGCCGGCACGTACGCGTCCACGACCAGCGCGACGTCCTGCGTCGCGACCGGGAACGTGGAGATGCTCGGTGCCTGCGGGGTGTCGTCGCCGACCCGCTCGAGGACGTCGAGGTCCAGCTCCATCGCGCAGGTGCGCGCGGGCAGCCCCAGCGTCTTCAGCACCCGCGGGTGCAGCTCGCCCGCGTGTCCGACGACCCGCTCGGTCCCGTCGACGGTGACCACCAGCTCGGCGCACCGGCCGGGGTGCCACGGCCCGTACTGGCCCTTGCGGACGGTGAGTTCCGCACCGGCCTCGCGCGCCACGGTCCGCGCCGCCTCGACGGCGTCGGCCCACTCGGCGGGACGGCCCTTGCCCCACCAGCCGGCCTGCTCGCGGGCGCCCGCGAGGACCACGGCGACATGCCGCGGCTGGTCCGGGAGCGCCGCGTTCAGCTCGGCGATCTCCTCGTCGGTGGGCCGCCGGTCGACGGGCAGGCGGACGGCGATCCGCTGCTCGTCGCGCGGGTGGAACACCAGGCCCGTCTCGAACAGCGCCAGGTCGTGGCTGCCGCGTCCGTCGTTGCGGCGCAGCGCGCCGAGCAGGCCCGGCAGCAGCGAGGTGCGCAGCGCGGGCTCCTCGTCGCTGAGCGGGTTGGTCAGCTTCACCACCCGGCGGGCCGGGTCGTCGGCCTCGAGTCCGAGCTGGTCGAAGATCTGCTCGCTGATGAACGGGTAGTTGGGCGCCTCGACATAGCCCGCCCCGGCCAGGGCCCGGCCGATCCGCCGGTGCAGCCGCTGCCTGTGGGTCAGGCCCCGCCCGGCGGGCGGCCTGGGCAGCGTGGAGGGCAGGTTCTCGTAGCCCTCGAGGCGGATGACCTCCTCGGCGAGGTCGTTCGGGTCGGTGAGGTCGGGCCGCCAGGACGGCACGGTGACGATCAGCTCGTCCTGCCCGTAGACGTCGCAGCCGATCTCCTGGAGGCGGCGCACCACGGTCTCCCGGCCGTAGGCGACGCCCGCGACCTTGTCGGGGTGGTCGGCCGGGATGGTGATGGTGGTGGGCGCGGACGGCGCGATCACCTCGGTGACACCGGCCTCGGCGGTGCCGCCGGCGAGCAGCACCAGCAGGTCCACGGTGCGCTGCGCGGCGGCCGAGGCGGCCATCGGGTCGACGCCGCGCTCGAAGCGCCGGGACGCCTCGGAGGACAGCTTGTGCCGGCGGGCGGTGCGCGCGATGGACACCGGGTCGAAGTGGGCCGCCTCGATCACCACGTCGACAGTGGCGTTCTCGGCGTCGTCGTGGTCGGCGATCTCGGTGTCGGCGCCGCCCATGACGCCGGCCAGGCCGATCGGGCCCCGCTCGTCGGTGATCACCAGGTCCTCGGGGTCGAGCGTGCGCTCGACGCCGTCGAGGGTGGTGAGCTTCTCGCCCGGCTCCGCCCGGCGCACGCCGATGGCGCCCTGGACCAGGGAGCGGTCGTAGGCGTGCAGCGGCTGGCCGAGCTCCATCATCACGTAGTTGGTGACGTCGACGGCCAGCGAGATCGGGCGCATGCCGACCTTCTGCAGCCGGCGCTGCAGCCAGATCGGCGAGCGCGCCTCGGGGCTGAGCCCGGTGACGGTGCGGGCGGTGAAGCGGTCGCAGCCGGCGGGGTCGGAGACCTTCACCGGGTAGCCGTAGGCGTTGGGCGCGGGCACGTCCAGCAGGGCCGGGTCGCGCAGCGGCAGCCCGTAGGCGGTGGCCGTCTCGCGGGCCACGCCGCGCATCGACAGGCAGTAGCCGCGGTCGGGGGTGACGGCGATGTCGAGCACCTCGTCGACCAGTTCGAGCAGCTCGATGGCGTCCTTGCCGACCTCGGTCTCCGGCGGCAGGACGATGATGCCCTTGCTGCCGTCGTCGCCCATGCCCAGCTCGTCGCTGGAGCAGATCATGCCGCGGGACATCCGGCCGTACGTCCTGCGCTCGGAGATCTGGAAGCCACCGGGCAGCACGGCGCCGGGGAGGGCCACGACGACCTTGTCGCCCTCCTGGAAGTTGCGGGCGCCGCAGATGATCTCCTGGGGCTCGCCGGTGCCGTTGGCCTGCCCGACGTCCACGGTGCAGAAGCGGATGGGCTTCTTGAAGCCCTCCAGCTCCTCGATGGTCGTCACCTGCCCCACCACGAGGGGGCCCTTGAGGTCGGCGCCGAGGTGCTCGACGGTCTCCACCTCGAGGCCGGCCGAAATCAGTTTGGCCTGCACGTCACGGCCGGTCTCCGTCGCCGGCAGGTCGACGTACTCCCGCAGCCAGGAAAGCGGGACCCGCATCAGATCTCCATCCCGAACGGCCGGGTGAACCGGACGTCACCCTCAACCATGTCTCGCATGTCCTCGACGTTGTGGCGGAACATCAGCATCCGCTCGATACCGAACCCGAAGGCGAAGCCGCTGTACTTCTCCGGGTCGACTCCGCAGGCGATCAGCACCCGCGGGTTGACCATGCCGCAGCCGCCCAGCTCGATCCATCCCTCGGAGGAGCAGGTGCGGCAGGGCCGGTCGGGGTTGCCGACGGACTCGCCCTTGCACACGTAGCAGAGCATGTCCATCTCGGCGCTCGGCTCGGTGAAGGGGAAGAAGTTGGGCCGCAGCCGCGTCTTCATGCCCTCGCCGAACAGCGACTGCACCATGTGGTCCAGGGTGCCCTTGAGGTCCGACATGGTCAGGCCCTCGTCGACGGCGAGCAGCTCCACCTGGTGGAAGACGGGGGTGTGCGTGGCGTCCAGCTCGTCGGTGCGGTACACCCGGCCGGGGCAGATCACATAGACCGGCAGTTCGCGGTCGAGCAGGGATCGGATCTGCACGGGCGAGGTGTGGGTGCGCAGCACGACGCCGGACTCGGTGCCGCCCTGGGGGCCCTGCACGAAGAAGGTGTCGTGCTCGCCGCGCGCCGGGTGGTCCGGGCCGATGTTGAGCGCGTCGAAGTTGAACCACTCGGCCTCGACCTGGGGGCCCTCGGCGACCTCGTAGCCCATGGCCACGAAGATGTCCTCGATGCGCTCGGACAGCGTGGTCAGCGGGTGCCGGGCGCCGGCCGCCACCCGGTCGTAGGGGAGCGTGACGTCGACGGCCTCCTCGACCAGCACGCGCGCGTCCCGCTCGGCCTCGAGCTCGGCCTGGCGGGCGGCGAGCGCCTTGTTGACGGCGCCGCGGGCCTGGCCGACGCGCTTGCCGGCCTCCGCCTTGGCGTGCGGGGGCAGGGCGCCGATCTCGCGGTTGGCGAGGGCCAGCGGGGAGGCGGGGCCGGTGTGGGCGACCTTGGCCTCATGGAGTGCGTCGAGGGAGTCCGCGGCAGCGAAAGCGGCGAGCGCCTCGTCCCGCATGCGCTCGATCTCTTCTGGTTTCAGTGCCTCGACCTCGACAGGGTCGTACGACTTGTTCGGTGCCGACATCTCTTCCCGTGCTTCCGATTGGCTGGCTGAAGGTCCCCGTCACCGACGCATGGACGGCTTGTCACGGCTTTCGGGACACAAAGGTGCCAAAGGCCGAGTCTAACGGGGTGGAGATATGCGAATGCGCCCGCGGGCCGCTCCGGCGCACCTGCCCGCCCGTGTCCTAGCGGACGGTGCGCGGCAGGTCGAAGTCGATCGCCGGTGCCCCCACGGGCAAGGTAAATCGGAACTGGGCACCGCCGCCCGGGGCGCGGCCGACCGTGATGGTGCCGCCGTGGGCCTCGACGATACCCTTGACGATGTACAGCCCGAGGCCCGTCCCGCCGCGCTTGCTGCCCCGCCAGAAGCGGGTGAAGACACGGTTCATGGACTCCTCCGGAATGCCGGGCCCCTCGTCGCTCACGGTGACCGACGTGCCGGCGTCCTCCCCCTCGCGGGGTGACGCCGTGGCCGTGACGTCAATCGTGACCGTTCCCTCGCCGTGCCGCACGGCATTTTCCAGCAGGTTGCTGAGCACCTGGTCGATCTTGTCGGGGTCGGCCCACAGGTCGGGCAGCGGCTGCTGGACCCGCAGCAGGAACCGGTCGGCGGCCTGCCCCGCGGCGACGTGCGCCTGGATGTGCCGGGAGACGGCGGCGCCCATGTCGACGGGCTGGCGGCGCACCTCCAGCCGGCCGGAGTCGATGCGGGAGATGTCCAGCAGTTCGGCGATGAGCCGGGTGACCCGGTCGGCGTCGGCGTCGACGGTCTCCAGCATCAGCCGCTTCTGGTCGTCGGTGAACCGCTCCCACTTGGCGAGCAGGGTGGCGGTGAAGCCCTTGACGGAGGTGAGCGGGGAGCGCAGCTCGTGGGCGACGGTGGCGATCAGTTCGGCGTGGCTGCGCTCGGTGCGGCGCCGGGCCTCGGTGTCCCGCAGGGTGACGACGACGCGGTGCACCGGACCGGTGGGCCGGGTGCGTACGTAGCGGGCGGCGACGAGGACCTCCCGGCCGCCGGGCAGCAGCAGGTTCCGCTCGGGCTGCCGGACCCGGATGGACAGCCCGCCGTAGGGGTCGGTCAGCTGCCACCAGCGCCGGCCCTCGAGGTCCTCCAGCGGCAGCACCTGGTCGAGCCGCTGCCCGAGGGCCTCCTCGGCGGGTACGGCGGTGATCCGCGCGGCGGCCGCGTTGAAGCAGATCACCCGCCCGTGCTCGTCGGCGACGACCAGCCCGTCGGGCAGTTCGTCGGGGTCGATGCCGAGGCCGGCGAGGTCACCGGGCCGGGGCGAGGGCGGGCGTGCCGCACCGTGTGCTCCCGTTGCCCTGCTCGTGCCGACGCTCATCCACGTACCCCGCCTCTCGGACTTCTCAGGGGGCTCCCGAGCTGGTCACACTACTAGGCTCCGGTGACGGAGCGGCACCCTCCGACGGCGCGCTGTGCACGTGCCGACGCGTAGAGACATACGGCGGCGGCGGTGGCGAGGTTCAGGCTCTCGGCCTTTCCGTGGATGGGAACCCGGACGACGGCGTCGGTGAGGGCGCGGGTCTCCTCGGGCAGCCCCCAGGCCTCGTTGCCGAACACCCAGGCGGTGGGCCCGCCCATGGTGCCCTTGTCGAGCTCCTCGTCGAGGTCGCGGTCGCCCGCCCCGTCGGCGGCGAGCACCCGCACCCCGGCGTCCTTCAGCCCGGCCACGGCCCGCTCCACGGGCACGCCCACCGCGACGGGCAGATGGAACAGCGAGCCGACGGAGGCGCGTACGGCCTTGGGGTTGTACACGTCGACGGAGGCGTCGGTGAGCACCACGGCCTCGGCCCCGGCGGCGTCCGCGCAGCGCAGCACGGTGCCGGCGTTGCCGGGGTCGCGTACGTGGGCGAGGACGGCGACCAGCTTGGGCCGGGCGGCGAGGATCTCCTCGAACGGCGTGTCCAGGAACCGGCAGATCCCGACCAGGCCCTGCGGGGTGACGGTGGTGGAGATGTCGGCGATGACCTGCTCGGAGGCCAGATGGATGCGGACGCCGGCGTCCCGGGCCGCGCCGGTGATCTCCGCGTACCGCTCCGCGGCCTCGGGCGTGGCGAACAGCTCGGTGAGGGTGTCCGGGTGCCGGACCGCCTCCCGCACGGCCTGCGGCCCCTCGGCCAGGAACAGCCGCTCCTTCCCCCGGAAGTTCCGCTTGGCCAGCCGCCGCGCGGCCACCACACGCGAGGAACGGGGGGAGATCAGCTCGGGACCAGCAGGGGCCATCTTCTTTTCACCTTCAGAGAATCTCGGTGCGCGTGCCGACCGGCGGTCGGTGCGCCGACCCAGGGGCGCGGGGAACTGCGCGACCGGCCACAACGCGCCCGCAGTCGGACAACGACCGGACGAACCCCGCACATGACAGGACCCGCAGGCCTGTACACCTGCGGGTCCTTCACTCACGTCGGCTTCAAGCCGGCGCCGGCGTCACGCAGCCTTGGGCGCGTTCACGTCCGCCGGCAGCGCCTTCTGGGCGACCTCGACGAGCGCGGCGAACGCCGTCGCGTCGTTGACGGCCAGCTCCGCCAGCATCTTGCGGTCGACCTCGATGTTCGCGGCCTTCAGACCCTGGATGAAGCGGTTGTAGGTGATGCCGTTGGCGCGGGCAGCGGCGTTGATGCGCTGGATCCACAGCTGGCGGAAGTCACCCTTGCGCTTCTTACGGTCGTTGTAGTTGTAGACCAGCGAGTGGGTGACCTGCTCCTTGGCCTTGCGGTACAGGCGCGAACGCTGACCGCGGTAGCCGGAAGCCTGCTCGAGGATCGCCCGGCGCTTCTTGTGGGCGTTGACTGCCCGCTTGACGCGTGCCACTTGTTAACTCCTTGTAGCGGGGCCGCGGTGGTCCTCACACGGCCCGGAAATCGACTGGGTCCCGGTCCGACGTACGGCGCTCAGTGAAGGCGCCGGGGCGTCACTTGCCGAGAAGCTTCTTGATCTTCGCGGCGTCGCCCGGGGCCATCTCGGCGTTGCCGGTGAGGCGACGCGTCACACGGGACGACTTGTGCTCGAGCAGGTGGCGCTTGCCGGCACGCTCGCGGAGCACCTTGCCGGAGCCGGTGATCTTGAAGCGCTTGCTGGCACCGCTGTGCGACTTGTTCTTCGGCATAGCGCCGTTCTCTCCTCGTCGGTGGCGCTCCTGTGCCCGGTTGCGGGAACCGGGCACTGTGGAGCGTCGTACTGGTTTCGGTTGCTTCCTGGGACCTGGCGGTCCCCGGGATCACGCCTCGGCGTCCGCAGGGTTCTGCGAGCGGCCGGGGTTGGCCTTCGCGGAAGCCTTGCGGGCCTCCTGAGCCTGGCGGGCCTCGGCCATCGCCTCGGTCTTCTTCTTGTGCGGACCGAGGACCATGATCATGTTGCGACCGTCCTGCTTCGGGTTCGACTCCACGAACCCGAGGTCGGCCACGTCCTCCGCGAGACGCTGCAGCAGCCGGTAGCCCAGCTCGGGCCGGGACTGCTCACGACCACGGAACATGATCGTGATCTTGACCTTGTCGCCCTGCTTGAGGAACCGGACTACGTGACCCTTCTTGGTTTCGTAGTCGTGCGGGTCGATCTTCGGCCGGAGCTTCATCTCCTTGATGACCGTGTGCGCCTGGTTCTTGCGCGCCTCACGGGCCTTCATGGCCGACTCGTACTTGAACTTCCCGTAGTCCATGAGCTTGCACACGGGCGGACGGGCGTTCGCCGCGACCTCGACCAGGTCCAGGTCGTACTCCTGCGCAAGCTCCAGTGCCTTGGCCAGGGGGACGATGCCCACCTGCTCGCCACTGGGACCGACAAGTCGCACCTCGGGAACGCGAATCCGGTCGTTGATGCGGGGCTCGGCGCTGATGGATCCTCCTCGGTAGCACCACGCGACGGTCTGGCGGACAGCCGCGTAACGTGTGTGTTCGTTAGACCTAACCGCGCCGGCGCAGAAAAAATGCCCCGGACGATCACAGGCGGGGCTCCTCGAACTACCGGAACACCGCCGCGTTCGGTCGCGGGGCGCGATTTCGGGCGGTGCACTCTCGGGGACTGCGCCGCCTGACCGGTGACCCGCCACCCGCGAGGGTGACCAGGTGGGAGTTCAAGAGCCTCCACTTGTGGGCCGGGCACAGTCGTGTCCGACCGGTCATCGACCAGATTACCAGGATCGCTTGACAAGGGCTAACCGGAGGGCACCGGACCGCACCGCCTATCGTGTGGGCCATGAGTGAGACCTCCCCCTCGGACAGCGCCGAGACCCCAGGCAACCCCGACTTCGACGCCATGGCCCGCGACATCGCGGAGGTACCGGCGGTCGAGGTGATCGTGACCGTGGCCGTGAACCTGATGAGCGCGGCCGCCGTGAAGCTCGGCCTGACCGAGGAGGGGGACAAGTTCAAGGACCTGGACGAGGCGCGCAAGCTGATCCACGCTCTGGCCGGGCTGCTGGACGGCAGCACGACCGAGATCAGCTCCTTCCACGCGGCCCCGCTGCGGGACGGCCTGAAGTCGCTGCAGCTGGCCTTCCGCGAGGCCTCCCTGGTGCCGGACGAGCCGGGCCAGGGCCCGGGCGAGAAGTACACCGGCCCGGTCTACGGCGGCTGAGCACCGCAGCCGCGCCTTCTGCTCCTTCTTCTCTTCCTTCTTCTATTCCTTCACGTACAGGGGCTCGCCCGGTGGGACGGTCCCGGCCGGCAGCACCGCCAGGTCGAGACCGCGCACCAGGCGGGCCCTGAGCGTCTCGTCGGCGGCCAGCCGCTCGGCCACGGCACGGGCGGCCTCGGCGGCGGGCACGGCGGGGTCCAGGACCAGGGCGAGGGTGCCGTCGGCCCGGCCGGGCCCGAGGTGGGCGCGCCGCACGGACGGTTCGGCGGCGACCACCGCGCGGACGGCCTCGGTGACCGCGGGGTCCCGAAGGGGGTCGGTACTGGTGCGACCCTCGGCGAGCGCGAGCAGCGCGGGCCCGGTCAGCTCGAACGGCACGGGGCCGGCCAGATCCAGGACCACGGTGTCCGCCTTCTCCTGCGCGGCGGCCTGCAGGGCCTGGTGCAGCGGCACGGCGACCGGGCGGGCCTGTGGGTCCCAGCGGGCCAGCGAGTCGGTGGAGGTGAAGGCGGGCAGCGCGGTGCGGTTGCCGGCCTTCAGGGTGGGGACGGCCATGTCGCTGGTCTTCTCGCGGCGCAGCCCGTTCTCGTCCTCCTCCACCTCGCCGAGCACGGCCACGACCGGGACGAGCAGCCGGGCGCCCTTGAGCGCCTCCAGGACGGGCCCCACGGCCTCGCGGTCCTCGGCCCAGGCCGCGAGCGCGGCGCTCAGCCGGGGGTCGGCGGAGCCGTCGTCGTCGCGGAAACCGGGGTCGGGAATGTTCTTCATCGCCACGGTCACCGACCCTATCGGCAGCCTGCGGGCACCCTCGCGGCGGGAGCGCCCGGAAACGGCCGGGACTCCGGGTGGGGCCCAGCGGCCCTACACGTCAGAGACCGAACGGCAGGCCGCGTTCCCTGACTGGCTGGACTGGTACAACTACCACCGACCCCACACCGGCATCAGCGGCCGCCCACCAGCCAGCCGCGTCACCAACCTCTCCGAACAGCACACCTAGAGGCCGCCCGGCGGGTCCTCGCGGCTCGCGCTGCGGCGGCCCCGCCACAGGACGACCGCGGCGACCAGCAGCACCCCGCCGGCGCTGCCCGCGAGCGGGGCGGCCCAGTCGGCGTCGTCGCCGGCCCGGGCCTCGTCCGGTCCGGGCCCGAAGTACTTCTCCCCGTAGGCGGCCGAGCGCAGGCCCTCCGGCTTCAGGCGCCCCGCCGCCTTGATCGCCGCTGCGGGGTCGATGAAGCCGAAGCCGCGGCTGTCGTCCCGGCCGCCGGCGGGGGCGTTGCGGGCGGTGTCCTCCAGGAGGCGCTTGACCTGGGCGGGGGTGAGGCCGGGGTGGGCCGACCTGATGAGGGCGACGGCGCCGGAGACGAACGCGGCCGCCGCGCTGGTGCCCCAGCCCTCGTAGTACTTGCGGTCGGGGTCGGCGATGATCACGTCGACGCCGGGGGCGCTGACCGTGGCGTACCAGCGGCGGGTGGAGAAGGAGGCGCGGGTGCCGTAGCGGTCCACGGCGGTGGCGGCGATGACGCCCGGGTAGGCCGCCGGGTAGGAGACGTGGTCGCCCTTCTCGCCGCCGTTCCCGGCGGAGGCGACGACGGAGATGCCCTTGCGCAGGGCGTACTGGATGGCCTCGTCCTCGCCGGCCTCGGGGTGGGCGGAGGCGGAGTCGTCGCCCAGGGAGAGGTTGATGACGTCGGCGCCGTGGTCGGCGGCCCAGCGGATGCCCTCGGCGAGGGCGCCGCCACGGGTGCTGCGGGCCTTGCTCCGGGAGGGGTCGCGGTCCTCGAGGATCACGCGGACGGGGAGGATCTTCGCCTCTGGGGCGACGCCCATGACGCCGTCGGCGTTGCCCGGCCCGTGTCCGTGTCCGGCGATGATCCCGGCCATGGCGGTGCCGTGCCGCGCCCAGGCGCGGTCGCCCGGCCCGGCGCCGAAGCCGATCAGGTCCTTGCCGGTGAGCACGTTCCCGGCGAGGTCCGGGTGGTCGGAGTCGACCCCGGTGTCCAGGACGGCGACGGTGACGCCCTCGCCCTTGGTGGTCCGCCACACCTCGTCGGTGTGCAGGGCGTCCAGGGCCCACTGCCGGGCGCGGATGCCGTCCGCGTGCGCGGCGGTGGCGGGCAGCAGGGCGAGCGTCGCGGCGAGCGCGATGCCGAGGCCGGCGCGCGCGGCGCGGCCCACGCGGCCGGCGCGGGAAGAGGACGCAGGGGACGGGTTCATGAGGCATGCTCCCGGTTCGCCGTGTCGTCGTCGTTGCCGACGGCCTTGCGCAGTCCGCGTTCGGCGCGGTCCGCGAGCCCCCGTGCCTCGTGGCCGAGGCCGGACTGGGCCGGGGCCGTGGTGGCTCCGGACTCCAGGGCGTCCGCGGCGGGCTGCGGGTCGTCGACGGCGCGCCCGTCGGCCCACCCGGAGACGGCGTAGACCACGACGGGTGCGTCGGTCAGCACGGAGATCGCCCAGGCGGCCCGCTGCTGCTTCCCGAAGTCCTCTGCGGCGGTGCCCTTGGCGGCGTACGGCAGGGGCATCAGATCGGTACGCCGGTCCAGGCGCTCGCGTTCGAAACGGCGGGCCAGGACGGTCATCCCGGCGGGGTCGGCCTTGGTGAACAGCAGGCCGACGGTGGTGACATGGCTCTGGGTGGCGTCGGTGTAGGTGGCGCGCAGCAGGCGTTCGCAGCCGACGGGCGCGAGGACCTTGCGCAGCAGCGGGTCGAAGGCGTCCTTGCAGCCGCTGTCCGGGGCCACGGCTATCCGCGTCCAGATCCGGTCGGCCTCGCCGGGCCCCGCACCGGTCCCCTTGACGACCGGCGGGAACAGCTGGTCCACCGGCACGCTGTGCCACAGGTCCCGCCCGGCGGCGAATCCCGTGCGCCGGCCCGCCTCCTCGGAGTCCCCGGACAGATAGCTGCCGGTCACCGCTCCCCCGATGAGCCCGATCCCGAGCACCAGACACACGGCGGCGGCAACGGCCTGCCCCCGGGCCGTGGCCCTGCGCGGCCACATCGACGACGTCTGCGTCGTCTGCGTCGTCTGCGACGCCTGTCGTACGGGCACCTCGCCCGTCACGCCCGCCGGCGCGGGGGAGGTGGCGCTCCAGGACAGGGCGGGGTCGGGCAGCGGGTACGCGGACGCCGCCGGCCGCGGCGGCGCGGAGGGCGGCTCGGGTTTCGGCGCGGGCGAGGTCCTGTCGATGGTGTCCGCGTCGCCGGTGCCGGGGCGATGGTGCGGCTGCCGCGGTACGGCCGTGGCCCGGAGGCCCCGGCCGACGGTCGGCGGGGAGTCGGGGAGCCGGGCGGACGCCTGCGGTGGAGGCGGCGCCATGGGTTCCCTACCGGCCTGCAGCCCAGTACCGAAGCTCGGGTAGCGGGGAGCCCGCGCGGAATCCGCCGTGTCGGCGGAGGCACGGGCGCCGGTTCCGTGCGGCCCGGCGTCCCTCGACACGGCCTCTCCGCTGCGCTGGGGGCGAGCGTCATCCGCCGCGGTGCGGACGCCGTGGCCGGCCGAGCGCGCATCCCGTGCCGCCGTACCGGAGGCGCCCGCCGAGCGGGCGTCGTTCGTCGCCGCGCACTGATCTCCCACCGTGCCGCGACCGTCATCGGCCGCCTGGCGGGGCGTATTCACCGCCGTCCAACCCTCACTCGGCGTCGGACGCTGATCTCCTGGCGTAGCACGACCGCCGGTCCCAGCAGGGCGGAACTCGTCCGCCGCCGTACGGGACCAGGGCGCCGCCGGACTGGAGGCGTCCGTGGCCATGCCGTTGTCGCTCGCCGCCGGACGGCGAGGGGCCGGCGGGCGGCCGGTGCCGGGCGGCGTGCGGCCGGCGGGGTCGAAGGGGGCCGACGCCGGGGGCGTAGGGCCGTGGCCGTCGGGCGTCGGGCCCGCGGGCCGGCGGCGGGGGTCGGTGCCGGGCGCGTCGGTGGGGGCCGCGGCCGGGGGATGCGGCGGAGGCGGCGGGGTCGTCGGGCGCGGGGGGTAGGGAGTGCGCTGGGCTTCCGTGCTCATGCACCCCCCGTCTCCTCGTCGCACAGATACCCGCACCGGCGGTCCGTCATCCCGGTGCGCTCACGCTGCCGGTGGCGGGCCGCCCTGCGTGCGCGTCACTCTACGGCGTGGTGCCACCCGAACGGGAACCGGTCCGCATGGCGGCGGCATCTGCCCGGAACGTCCCCCTACCCTGCGGTAATCCGGTCTGGCAGGCTGCGTCCATGACTGCGCGCGCCTTTGACCGGGCCCGTTACGACCGGGCCACCGCCCATCTCGACGCCCCGCTGGCGATCGTGGATCTGGCCGCCTTCGACGCGAACGCGGACGATCTGGTCCGCAGGGCCGGCGGAAAGCCGATCCGGGTGGCGAGCAAGTCCGTGCGCTGTCGTGCGCTGCTCGAACGGGTCCTCGCCCGGGACGGGTTCGCGGGGATCATGTCGTTCACGCTCGCCGAGTCGCTGTGGCTGGCCCGCTCCGGGTTCGAGGACGTGCTGCTGGCCTACCCCTCCGCCGACCGCGCCGGGTACGCCGAGCTCACGGCCGATCCCAAGCTCGCCTCGGCCGTCACGGTGATGATCGACGATCCGGCGCAGCTGGACCTCATCGACGCCTCGCGCTCCGGCGGAGGCGAAGAGGTGCGGGTGTGCCTGGAGTTGGACACCTCGCTGAAGCTGCTCGGCGGGCGGGTGCGGGTGGGCGCCCGGCGCTCCCCGCTGCACTCCCCCGCGCAACTCGCCGATGTGGCACGGGCGGTGGACCGGCGGCCGGGGTTCCGGGTCGTGGGGATCATGGCGTACGAGGGTCATGTCGCCGGGGTCGGCGACGCGGTGGCCGGGCGGCCGCTGCGCTCCCGGGCGATCCGGCTGATGCAGGCGGCGGCCCGGCGGGAGCTTGCCGAACGACGGGCGGCGGCGGTGCGCGCGGTGCGCGCCGTGGTGCCGCATCTGGAGTTCGTCAACGGCGGCGGCACGGGCAGTGTGCAGCACACCGCCGCCGAGGAGGCGGTCACGGAGGTCGCCGCCGGTTCGGGGCTGTATGTGCCGCGGCTGTTCGACCACTACACCTCGTTCACCGGCCGTCCGGCGGCCCTGTTCGCGCTGCCCGTGGTCCGCCGGCCCGGCGTGGGTGTGGTGACGGTGCTCGGCGGCGGGTATCCGGCCTCCGGCGCGCCGGGCGCCGACCGGCTGCCTATGCCCTATCTGCCCGAGGGGCTGCGCTACGACCCGCAGGAGGCGGCCGGTGAGGTGCAGACGCCGCTGCTGGGTTCGCCCGCCGACGATCTGCTGATCGGCGACAAGGTGTGGTTCCGGCATGCCAAGGCGGGCGAGCTGTGCGAGCGGTTCGACGCGCTGCACCTGGTGGAGGGCGAGGCGGTGACGGACACGGTGCCGACGTATCGCGGCGAGGGCCGCACCTTCCTGTAGCCCCGCCCGGCCGTTCGGCTGCCCCGGTCAGTCCTCGGGGCCGATGCTGCTGCCCACTCCCCCGCCCGAGTCGGCGTCGGTGATGGAGCGGATGCCCTTGGTGATGCGGTCCATGTCGGCCAGCGGCGGGCCGTCCGCGCCGGCGTCGAAGACGTACCGCACCACGACGGGCGACTCGGTGCCGACGCTGGACGGGAAGACCATGGACTGCACATAGCCGCCGGGACCCTTGCCGGTGGTGACCCGCCAGCGCACCAGGTAGCCGGCGCGGCCGGCCACCGCGACCGGGCCGGACTTGACGACGGTGTGGGACTCCAGGCCGCCGTAGGGGCGCTGGCCGAGCTCGTCCTCGTCGAAGGCGTCCTTGGCCGCGTCGGAGATGTCCTCCTTGGCGAGCGCCTCGGGCGAGGTCTCGTCGGTCCCGGTGATGGTGCGGGAGATCACCGTGCCGTGGCGGCAGACGATGCCCTCGCCGGGGCAGTCGTAGGTGCCGTCGGTGGTCATCACCACGTCGTCGCCGGCGACGTGCTTCGGGCGGATCCAGCCGTCGGGGAGGGGGAAGGTGATGCCGTTCAGGGGGTCCTCGACGACGGCCGGGTCGTCGGCCGAGGGCTCGGACGAGGACGCGGACGGCGACGGGGTCTCGCTCGGGGAGGCCGTGCCGCCGCCCGGTACCGGGTCGGCACCGGACGAGGCCTCGGTGCGGGCCTGCGGTTCGCCGTCGTCCCGGCCGAGGAACACCGCTCCGGTGACGATGGCCGCCACCAGCACCGCCCCCGCGGTGGTCAGGGCGATCACCTTGGAGCGGGCGGGACCGCCGGGACCGCCGGGACCGACGGGACCGACGGTGCCGCCCTGGACGGAGGGCACCGGCGCCGCGGGTACCCCGGGTGCCCCGGCTACCCCGGGTGCCCCGTGGGCGGCCTCGGGGGTGCGGCGGTGCTCGGTCCAGGCCGTGCCGTCCCACCAGCGCTCCAGGTGGGGTGCCTTGGGATCGGGGTACCAGCCGGGCGGGGGCGTCATGCTCATTCCGGCACTGTAGGACGCGGTCTACAGCGGTGTGACATAGGCCCCCGAGATTCCGCCGTCGACGAGAAAGTCGGTGGCGTTGACGAAGGAGGAGTCGTCGCTGGCCAGGAAGGCGACGGCGGCGGCGATCTCCTCGGCCTCGGCGAACCGGCCGAGCGGGATGTGCACCAGCCGGCGCGCGGCGCGCTCGGGGTCCTTGGCGAAGAGTTCCTGCAGCAGCGGGGTGTTGACCGGGCCGGGGCACAGCGCGTTGACGCGGATGCCGTCGCGGGCGAACTGGACGCCGAGCTCGCGGGACAGGGCGAGGACGCCGCCCTTGGACGCGGTGTAGGAGATCTGGCTGGTGGCCGCTCCCATCCGGGCCACGAAGGACGCGGTGTTGATGATGGAGCCCTTGCCCTGGCGCCGCATGTAGGGGATCACGGCCTTGCAGCACAGGTAGACGGAGGTGAGGTTGACCTCCTGGACGCGCTTCCAGGCCTCCAGTCCGGTCTCCAGGATGGAGTCGTCGTCGGGGGGCGAGATGCCGGCGTTGTTGAAGGCGATGTCGACGCTGCCGTAGGTGTCGTACGCGGTCTTGAACAGCGCCTCGACCTGCTCGGGGTCGGTGACGTCGACGCCGGCGAAGATCCCGCCGGTCTCCTCGGCGGCGGCCTTGCCGCGGGCCTCGTCCACGTCGCCGCAGACGACGTTGGCGCCCTCGGAGGCGAGCCGGCGGGCGGCGGCGAGGCCGATGCCGCTGCCGGCTCCGGTGACGACGGCGGTGCGGCCGACGAGCCGGCGGCAGATGATCTCTTCGGTCACTGTGCGGGGCCTTCCGTGCTGATGAAGACGTTCTTGGTCTCGGTGAAGGCGGTCAGGGCGTCCGGGCCCAGCTCGCGGCCGATGCCGGACTGCTTGAATCCGCCGAAGGGTGTCCAGTAGCGGACGCTGGAGTGGGAGTTGACGGACAGGTTTCCGGCCCGGACCGCCTGGGACACCCTGAGTGCGCGGCCGACGTCCCGGGTCCAGATGGAGCCGGACAGGCCGTAGTCGGTGGCGTTGGCGAGCTCCACGGCCTCGGCCTCGTCGTCGAAGGGGAGGACGACGGCGACGGGGCCGAAGACCTCCTCGACGGCGACGCGGTCGCGCGGGCCGGCGCCGGTGAGGACGGTGGGCGGGAACCAGAAGCCGGGGCCCTCGGGGGCCTTGCCGCGGATCCCCTCCATGTCGCCGGGGACGTAGGAGCGGACACGGTCGAGCTGGGTCCGGGAGATCAGCGGGCCCATCTGCGTCTTCTCGTCGGCCGGGTCGCCGACCAGCACCGCCTCGATCGCGGGGGCGAGCAGCTCGAGGAAGCGGTCGTAGGCGCCGCGCTGGACCAGGATGCGGGTGCGGGCGCAGCAGTCCTGGCCGGCGTTGTCGAGGAAGGACATGGGGGCGGCGGCCGCGGCGGCCTCGAGGTCGGCGTCGGCGAAGACGATGTTGGGGCTCTTGCCGCCGAGTTCCAGGGTGACTCGCTTGAGCCGCTCCGAGCCCTTGGCCAGCACCTGTTTGCCGACCGCCGTGGACCCGGTGAAGACGATCTTCGCGACGCCGGGATGCTCGACGAGCGCGTTGCCGGCGACCGGGCCGTGTCCGGGCAGCACCTGGAACAGGCCCTCGGGCAGTCCGGCCTCCAGGGCCAGTTCGGCCAGCCGCAGCGCGGTGAGCGGGGTGGTCTCCGCGGGTTTGAGGATGACCGCGTTGCCGGCGGCGAGCGCGGGGGCGGTGCCCCAGGCCGCGATGGGCATGGGGAAGTTCCAGGGGGCGATCACGCCGACCACGCCGAGCGGTTCGAGGATGGTGATGTCCAGGCCGCCGGGCACCGGGATCTGACGTCCGGTCAGCCGTTCCACTCCGCCGGCCGCGTAGTCCAGCAGGTCGCGGACGTTGCCCGCCTCCCAGCGGGCGTTGCCGACGGTGTGCCCGGCCTCGCGGACCTCCAGCTGGGCCAGTTCCTCGACATGAGAGTCGACGGCGGCGGCGAAGCGGCGCAGCGTCCGGGCACGGTCGCCGGGCGCGAGGGCCTCCCAGGCGGCCTGGGCAGCGGTGGCGCGGGCGACGGCGGCGTCCACGTCGGCCGGGCCGGCGGCCGGGACGGTGGCGACGACCTCCTCGGTGGCGGGGTTGAGTACCTGCAGCTCGTGCTCGTGGGACAAGAAGGGCCTCACATGCGTTCGAAGGAGCGGCGCAGCTCCCAGTCGGTCACCGCGGCGTCGAAGGCGTCCAGCTCGACCCGCGCCATGTTGCGGTAGTGGGCGACGACCTCGTCGCCGAAGGCGTCCTTGGCGATGGCGGACGTCTCCCACAGCTCGGCGGCCTCGCGCAGCGTGGTGGGCACGTGCTCGAAGTCGGCGGTGTAGGCGTTGCCGGGGCAGGGTTCGGGCAGCTCCAGCCGCTGCTCGATGCCGTAGAGGCCGGCCGCGACCATGCCGGCCACGGCGAGGTGCGGGTTGACGTCGCCGCCGGGCAGGCGGTTCTCGAAGCGCAGCGAGCGGCCGTGGCCGACGACGCGCAGCGCGCAGGTGCGGTTGTCGTGGCCCCAGGCGACGGCGGTCGGGGCGAAGGAGCCCGGCTGGAACCGCTTGTAGGAGTTGATGTTGGGGGCGTAGAGCAGGGAGAACTCGCGCAGCGCGGCGAGCTGCCCGGCGAGGAAGTGCCGCATCAGCGCGGACATGCCGCCGTCGGCGTCGCACATGGCGTTGTTGCCGTCGGCGTCGGCCAGCGAGAGGTGGATGTGGCAGGAGTTGCCCTCCCGCTCGTTGTACTTGGCCATGAAGGTGAGGGAGACGCCCTCCTGGGCGGCGATCTCCTTGGCGCCGGTCTTGTAGATGGCGTGCTGGTCGCAGGTGACCAGGGCCTCGTCGTAGCGGAAGGCGATCTCGTGCTGGCCGGGGTTGCACTCGCCCTTGGCGGACTCCACGGTGAGGCCGGCGCCGGCCATCTCGTTGCGGATGCGGCGCAGCAGCGGCTCGATGCGTCCGGTGCCGAGGACGGAGTAGTCGACGTTGTACTGGTTGGCCGGGGTGAGGTTCCGGTAGCCGGCGTCCCAGGCCTGCTCGTAGGTGTCCTTGAAGACGATGAACTCCAGCTCCGTGCCGACCTGGGCGGTCAGGCCGTGTTCCGCGAGGCGCTCCAGCTGGCGGCGCAGGATCTGGCGGGGTGCGGCGAGCACGGGGGAGCCGTCGGCCCAGCCGAGGTCGGCGATGACCAGGGCGGTGCCCTCGTTCCAGGGCACGCGGCGCAGGGTGGCCAGGTCCGGGTGCATGGCGAAGTCGCCGTAGCCGTTGTCCCAGGACGACATCGCGTAGCCGTCCACCGTGTTCATCTCGGCGTCGACGGCGAGCAGGTAGTTGCAGCCCTCGGTGCCGTGATGGAGGACCTCGTCCAGGAAGAACGGTGCGGCGAAGCGCTTGCCCTGCAGCCGCCCTTGCATGTCGGGAAAGGCCAGGACGACAGTGTCGATCTCACCGCTCGCGACGAGGGTGCGCAGCTCCTCGACGCCGAGCGGTGGTGTGCGGTCTGCCACGGGAGGGCCTCCTCGGGCTGCTGTGAGCTGATTCCCGGTCGTCCGTGACCGGTCGGGAGCCATAAGGTATTGCCGAGAACCATTGGTTGGGAAGGGGGCACGGCCAGATGACCGGGGAAGTCGTCGAGGGGCTCGGGGACCGGCTGGCGCCGGTGCTGCGGCCGGTGCGGGCGGGCAACGGCTTCGAGGAGGCGCTGGAGCAGATCCTCCAGGTGGTGCGCCTGGGCCTGGTGCCCGCGGGCGAGCGGCTGCCGGCCGAACGGGAGCTGGCCGACCGGCTGGGCATCAGCCGGGTGACCCTGCGCGAGGTGCTGAAGGTGCTCCAGGACCAGGGGCTGGTGGAGTCCCGGCGCGGGCGCTACGGCGGCACCTTCGTGCTGCCCCGGCCCACGGACACCGGCGGTGACGAGCTGCGGCGGCGGACCGCCGAGGTCGACATCGAGGACGTGCTGCGGTTCCGGGAGGTGCTGGAGGTGGGCGCCGCGGAGCTGTGTGCGGCGCACGGCCTGACGGACGAGCAGGCGGCACGGCTGCGGGAGGCGCTGGCCGGCACGCGGGACGCGCCGCTGGCCGACTACCGGCGACTGGACACGCTCTTCCACCTCACCCTGGCCGAGCTGAGCGGCTCCCCCACGCTCACCGCGCAGTACGCGGCGGTGCGGGCCAGGGTCAACGACCTGCTGGACTGCATCCCGCTGCTGGTGCGCAACCTGGAGCACTCCCAGCAGCAGCACACGGCGCTGGTCGAGGCGGTGCTGGAGGGTGACGTGGACGGGGCGCGGGAGATGATGCGCGAGCACTGCGCGGGGACGGCGGCGCTGCTGCGGGGCTTCCTGGCGTGACACCGGCGGGCGCGGGCGAGCGGACTCACCGGAGGCGAGAAGCGCGGCCCGACGAGTGAGGAGAGCGGCGCGTCAGGCGTGAGGAGAGCGGCGCGTCGGGCGTGAGGAGAGCGGCTCGTCGGGCGTGAGGCGAGCGGGCTCGGCATACGCCGGGGCGGTGAGAGTTCACGGCGGCTTCACGCAAGGGTCTTGCGTTCCGGCCACCGGGCCCACGAAGGTATGGCCCGACAAAGGTATGGATCCATGCCATTGCTTGCCTCCGTCATCTCCACCGCCCCCTGGGGAGTAGCCCCATGACCGTTCCGTCCACCTCTCGTGACTCCCGGCGATCCGCCACCGAACCGGACGACTACCTGGAGCGCCGGAAGCTGCGCCGCGGCAGCGCCGGCTGGCTGCTGCTGACCGGGCTCGGCGTCGCCTATGTCGTCTCCGGCGACTACTCCGGCTGGAACTTCGGCCTGGCCGAGGGCGGCTTCGGCGGCCTGGCGATCGCCATGGTGCTGATGGGCACCATGTACACCTGCATGGTCTTCGCCCTGGCCGAGCTGTCGTCGATCCTGCCCACCGCCGGCGGCGGCTACGGCTTCGCCCGCCGCGCGCTCGGGCCCTGGGGCGGCTTCCTCACCGGCACGGCCATCCTCATCGAGTACGTGCTGGCGCCCGCCGCGATCTCCATCTTCATCGGCGACTACGTCGAGTCGCTCGGCCTCTTCGGCCTGGAGTCGGGCTGGCCGGTCTATCTCGCCTGTTTCATCGTCTTCATCGGCATCCACCTGTGGGGCGTCGGTGAGGCGCTGCGCTTCAGCTTCGTCGTCACCGGTATCGCGGTGGCCGCGCTGCTGGTGTTCGCCCTGGGCGCGCTGCCCGGGTTCGACGCCTCCTCGCTGGACGACATCCCGGTCGACTCCTCGGCGTTCGGTGCGAGTTCCTGGCTGCCGATGGGGCTGCTGGGCATCTGGGCGGCGTTCCCGTTCGGCATGTGGTTCTTCCTGGGCGTGGAAGGCGTGCCGCTGGCGGCGGAGGAGACGAAGGAGCCGGCCCGTACGCTGCCCTGGGCGATCCGCTGGTCCATGGGCATCCTGGTGGCGCTGGCCCTGCTGACCTTCTTCACCGCGGCGGGCGCACGGGGTTCCTCGGCCATCCAGGACGCCGGCAACCCGCTGGTGGAGGCGCTCCAGCCGGACGGCGAGCCGACCGCGCTGAGCCGCATCGTCAACTACGCGGGCCTGGCGGGCCTGGTCGCCTCCTTCTTCTCGCTGATCTACGCCGGTTCGCGCCAGCTGTTCGCGCTCTCCCGCGCCGGGTACCTGCCGAAGTTCCTGTCCCTGACCAGCAGCCGCAAGGCCCCCTACCTCGGTCTGCTGGTGCCCGGCGCGATCGGCTTCGCGCTGGCGGCGGGCACCGGCAACGGCGCGCGCATGCTGAACATCGCGGTCTTCGGCGCGACCATCTCCTACGCGCTGATGTCCCTCTCCCACATCGTGCTGCGCCGCCGCGAGCCGGAGCTGCCGCGGCCGTACCGGACGCCGGGCGGTGTGTGGACGTCGTCGGTGGCGCTGGTGCTGGCCTGCGCGGCGCTGGTGGCGACGTTCCTGGTGGATGTGACGGCGGCGTTCATCGCGCTCGCCGTGTACCTGGTGGCCCTCGCCTACTTCGGCCTCTACAGCCGCAAGCACCTGGTCGCGAAGGCGCCGGAGGAGGAGTTCGCGGCGCTGGCCGCGGCCGAGGCAGAGTTGTCACGGGACTGACGAGAGCAGGAGGAATCAAGCAGATGACGTCCACGCCGCTCATCGGCATCAGCACCTACGCGGAGTCCGGCGTGCGCTGGGGAGTGTGGCAGCTGGACGCCGCGCTGCTCCCCGCCGGATACCCACGGCTGGTCCAGCGGGCGGGCGGCCTGGCAGTCATGCTCCCGCCGGACGCGCCGGAGCTGGCCGAGGCGGCCGTGTCCCGGCTGGACGGCCTGGTGATCGCGGGCGGCCCGGACGTCGAACCGGTCCACTACGGCGCCGAGCCGGACCCGCGCACCGGGCCGCCCGCGCGGGCACGGGACGCCTGGGAGCTGGCGCTGATCCGGGCGGCGCTGAAGCGCGAGCTGCCGCTGCTCGGCATCTGCCGGGGCATGCAGCTGCTGAACGTCGCCCTCGGCGGCACGCTGGTGCAGCACATCGACGGCCACGCCGACACCCCGGGCGTCTTCGGCCGCCACCCCGTCAAGCCGGTGCCCGGCACGCGCTACGCCTCCATCGTCCCCGAGGAGACCGACGTCCCCACCTACCACCACCAGTCGGTGGACCGCCTGGGCACCGGCCTCGTCCCCTCGGCCCACGCGGAGGACGGCACGGTCGAAGCCATCGAACTCCCCAAGGCCCCCTGGACCCTGGGCGTCCAGTGGCACCCCGAAATGGACGACGACCTCAGAGTCCTCCAGTCCCTGGTCACCGCAGCGGCCTACATCTGACCAGCAACACCCGAGCGGTCTCCGCCCGCCCCGCCCGCCTCCGCCCCGTCCACCGCGCCCCGGCGCCACCGGACGACCGCCCTGGCGGGCGGCGGCCGGACCAGGGTCGGTGCGGGCCGCCGCGCCCACCGCCCACCGCCGCCCCGGTGCCGGCAGAACGCGCGCACGCCTCGCGGGACGCAGTCCCGCATGACCGTCGCGGCCGGCTCGATGCACCACTGGAGGCTGCCTCCGGCTCACCCGCACGCGCGACCTCCTGCCGACCGCCGGCCGTGCCGCCGGCACCTCGCTCCCGGCTGGAGACCACCGGACGGCAAAGGCCGCATGGACGGCGCAGCCGGCCCCGCCGGATGGTCTGCCTCGAACCAGGCGCCGGCCGGCGCCTACCCCCGCGTCAGCGACAGCAGGTCGCGGGCCGGGCCCGTGGGGCGGTGGCCCATGGGCCAGACGGCCCGCAGGTCGCGGGTGAGGGCGATGCCGTCGACCGGGATGCGGACGAGGCGGCGCATCGCCAGTTCCTCGCCGACGGCGAGTTCGCTGAGGACCGCGGGGCCCGCGCCGCCGACCGCCGCCGCCTTGACCGCGGTGGTGGAGGACACCTCGATCAGCGGCCGCGCCAGTCCGCCCAGTGCCGCGTCCAGCACCTGCCGGGTGCCGGAGCCCTTCTCCCGCAGGATCAGCGGTGTGGCCGCCAGCTCCTCGCCGGCCAGCGGGCGTCTGCGGCGGGCCCAGGGATGGGCCGGGGCCGTCACCACGATCAGCCGGTCGTGCGCGACCACCGCCGAGTCCAGGCCCGACGGGACGGACAGCCCCTCCACGAAGCCCAGGTCGGCCTTCCCGGACAGCAGCCGCTCGGCCACCGCGGCCGAGTTGCCCGCGAGCAGCGACACCGCCGTGTCCGGGCGTTCGGCGCGCAGCGCCAGCAGCCAGCCGGGCAGCAGATACTCGGCGATGGTCATGCTCGCCGCCACCCGCAGCCGGGAGTCCCGGCGGTCCCGCAGAGCCTGCGCGCCCGCGTCGAAGGCCTCGGCCGCCTCCACGATCCGCCGCGCCCAGTCGGTCACCAGTGCCCCGGCGTCCGTCAGCCGGGAGCCGCGCGGTGAGCGGTCGACCAGCGCCACACCGAGCTGCCGTTCCATCGAGCGGATGCGGCTGCTGGCGGCGGGCTGGGTGATGCCCAGCTCCCGCGCCGCCCCGCCCAGGCTGCCCAGCCGCGCCACCGCCAGCAGCAGCTCCAGGGCCCCGAGATCCGGCACCCGGTGGGCGAGGGACCCGGCGGACCCGGACCGGTGGCCGGGATGATCGTCCGTGTTGCTCATAACGTCAGCTTATGTCGTGATGGCAAAGCACCCTCTGGCCCAGGTCAGGCGGCCGTACGACGGTGGGGAGCATGGTCACCGTCGCCCATCGCCCGCCCCCGCTCCCCCGTGCCGCCGCCCGGCCGCCGCGTGTCCCGGCCGTCCCGCCACCTCGGGCCCAACTGGTACGCGTGCGATGACCTGGTGGTCGTTCACCTTCCCGGTCGGCACCTGCGTCACCGGCGCCGAGGCCCTGGCCCGGCACACCGGGCTGGCCGCCTTCGGCGCACTGGCTCTCGCGCTGTACGCGGTGCTGGTCGCCGCCTGGGCGGTCACCGCCCGGCACACCGTGCGGGGCGTGCTCAGCGGTGCGCTGCTCGCAGGGCCCGCCCCAGCACCGCCGGGGCCTCGACGAGCGACGGCCCGTACCAGGTGAGACACCGTCCGTCGACGAGGGCGCAGGGCAGCCCGGGGAAAGCCTCGGGGCCGTCGTCGGCGGTGAAGCGGTAGGGCTCGTCCGGGAGCACCACCAGGTCCGGGCGCGCGGCACGCAGTTCGTCGAGAGGCACACGCGGATAGCGCTCCGGGTGCGCGGCGTAGAGGTGGTCGACGCCGAGCCGGGCCAGCAGATCGCCGGCGAAGGTGTCGCGGCCCAGCACCATCCACGGACGCCGCCAGACCGGGACGACCGCGCTGCGGCGGCGTCCGGGCGGCGGCACGGCCGCCCAGGCCGCCTCGGCCTCGTCCAGCCACCGGGGGCGGGTGGCGACGCCGCAGGCGGTGAGGACCCGGTCCAGCTCGCGGAAGGCCCCCGGCAGTGTGCGCACCTCGGTGACCAGCACCTCGAGCCCGGCCGCGCGCAGGGCGTCCAGGTCGGGCGCGCGGTTCTCCTCCTCGTTGGCGATCACCAGATCGGGGGCCAGCTCCACGATCCGGTCGGTCTTCGGGTTCTTGGTGCCGCCGATGCGCGGCACGTCCAGGCCGGGCGGATGCGTGCACCAGTCGGTGGCCGCGATCAGCGCACCGGGCGCCGACGCCGCCACGGCCTCGGTGAGCGAGGGGACGAGGGACACCACGCGAGGCGTGCTCATCGGCGCGGCTTGTCCCTCAGCGCCTCGATGTGCTCGGCGACGGCGACGACCACCAGCCGGGTTTCCGGCACGGTCGCCCGCCAGCGGTGCCGTACGCCGCCGGTGAGGTACAGCGTGTCACCGCGGCCCAGGCGGTAGGCGCGGCCCTCCGCCTCGATCTCCACGGCGCCGTCCGCGACGTACATCAACTGGTCGTTGCGGAACTGCAGTTCGCGGCCGGCCTCGTGGTCGCCGGTGAACTCCGAGGCGTGCATCTGGTGGTGGCCGCGCACCAGGGAGCGCACCCGGGGTTCCAGCCAGGACCCGGTGTCGTCGGCGCGGACGACGTCCACGCTGCACGCCGGGTCGGCGGCGGCGAGCAGTTCCACGGCGGTGGTGCGCAGGGCGTCGGCCACCTTCTCCAGGGAGCTGCGGCTGGGCCGGGCCCGCTCGTTCTCGATCTGGCTGAGGAACGGAACCGACAGACCGCTGCGCTCGGACACGGCGGCAAGGGTGAGGTCCAGCGCCCGGCGTCGCCGCCGCACGGCCGCGCCCACGCGCAAGGGCTGTTCCTTGTGGTCGCCCATTGCTCATCCCTCCTTCGCCCATCGTCCCGCGCCCTGCACCCCGCTGCCCGGCGGACGCCGATGACGGCTTGTCTGCACCCTACGCAGATTCGGCGGACCGTTTCATGCCGCTGCCTCAAGCCGGTGCCGGCTCGCGCTCGATGTTCGGGGCTCGATGTTCGGGGTGTTCTCGCCATTGTTGCCCTTCGGCGCCGGAAGGTCACGAGGAAGGCGGACATGAACCGGGGGCGGACCGGGCCGTGCGCCGTCGGGCACGGCCGGTCCGCCCCCGGGTGAGGCGGTGCGGAGCGGAGCGGTTACGAGGCGGTCATGCGCTGCGCGACCTCGGGGTGCTCCTTCAGCCAGGCGGCCACGGCCTCTTCCTCCTTGCCCTGGCCGCGGTCCTTGATCTCCGCCTCCAGGGTGGCGAGCTCCTGCTCACTCATGGTGAACTTCTTGATCCACTCGGTGAGCTGCGGGTACTGCTCCGGGAACTTCTTCCTCGCGATGGTGTGGATCTTGTTGTTGTCGCCCCAGAACTTCTCGGGGTCCTTGAGCTTGGTCAGCTCGTACTCGGCGTAGGCCCAGTGCGGCGACCACAGGGTGACCGCGACCGGCTTCTTCTTGGCGATGGCGCGCTTGAGCTCGGCCAGCATCGCCGGGGTGGAGCCGTCGACGACCTCGTACTCGTCGTCCAGGCCGTAGCCGGGCAGGACCTTGTTCTTGAGCAGGTTCATCTCGCCGGTGCCCGGCTCGATGCCGATGATCTTCCCGCCGAAGAGGTCGGCCTTGCCCTTGAGGTCCGCCATGGAGTCGACGCCCTTGACGTAGCTCGGCACGGCGATCTCCAGTGAGGTCGGCTCGTACCAGCTGCCGAGGTCGGTCAGGTTGTCCTTGCTCTTGTCCCAGTAGTTCTTCTGGGCGTGCGGCAGCCAGGCGTCGAAGTTGAGGTCCATGTCGCCGGAGGCGAGGCCGGTGTAGACCGGGCCGACGTCCATCTGCTTCAGGTTCAGCTTGTAGCCGCGCCGCTCCAGGACGTTCTTCCACAGGTAGGTGACGGCGATGTCCTCGTCCCAGGGGAACCAGGCCACGTTCAGCGGGCGCTTCGCCTCGGCCGGGGTGTCGCCGCCGGACTCGACGGGGGCGAGCCTGTCGACCAGGCCCGGGTTGGCCTTCAGCCAGGTGCGGACCGCGTCCTGCTGCCTGCCCTTGCCGGCCTTGTTGATCTCGGCCTCGAGGCTGGTGAGCTGCTTCTCGGTGAGCGTGAAGTTCTTCAGCCACCCGGCGGCGGTGGGGTCGTCGCCGGCGAAGCCCTTGCGGGCCAGCGTGTGCACGCCGTCGCCCTCACCCCAGGCGCCCTTGGGGTCCTTCAGCTTCTTCAGCTTGTAGTCGTTGTACGCCCAGTGCGGCGACCAGAGCGTGACGACGATCGGCTCCTTCTTGCGGTAGGCGCGCTTGAGCTCGGCCAGCATCGCCGGGGTGGAGCTGTCGACGACCTGGTACTCCTTGTCCAGGCCGTACTCCTTGAGGACCTTGCTCTTCAGCAGGGCCATCTCGCCGGCGCTGGACTCGATGCCGGTGATCTTCCCGCCGAACAGGCCGGCCTTGCCCTTGAGGTCCTCGAGGGAGTCGACGTCCTTCATGTAGGCGGGGACGGTCAGCTCCAGGGAGGTCTCGTCGTACCAGGAACCCAGGTCGTCCAGCTGGGAGCCGTGCTTCTTCCAGTACTGCTCGTGGGTGGTGGGCAGCCAGGAGTTGGTGACGACGTCGATGTCGCCCTGGGCGAGGGAGGTGTAGAGCGGTCCGGCGTCGAACTGCTTGGCCTCGACCTCGTAGCCGCGCTGCTCCAGGATCTCCTTCCACAGGAAGGTGGAGGCGATGCCCTCGTCCCACGGCACGTAGCCGAGGGTGATCTTCTTGCCCTCGCCGACCTTCTCGCCGCCCGCGGCTTCCTCCGAGGAGGTGCCGCCGAAGAGGCCCATGCCGCCGGCCACCAGGGCGAGGATCACCACGCCGATGACGGCGACCTGCGGGCGGGGCCGGTAGGACCAGATCTTCAGTCCGCCGGCGGCGGCGCGGGCCTTGGCGGCGGCGCGGCGGCCCAGCGGGGAGACCTGGGTGCCCAGGGCGCTGGTCATGCGGTCCAGGTAGATCGCCAGGATCACGATGGCGATACCGGCCTCGGAGCCGAGGCCCACGTTGAGCTGGCCGATGGCCTCGTTGACGTCCCCGCCCAGGCCGCCGGTGCCGACCATGCCGGCGATCGCGGCCATGGACAGGCCGAGCATGATGACCTGGTTGACGCCCGCCATCACCGTGGGCAGTGCCAGCGGGAGCTGGACGCGCAGCAGGGTGTTGCGCGGGGTGGTGCCGAAGGCCTCGGCGGCCTCGACCAGCTCCTTGTCGACCTGGCGGATGCCCAGCTCGGTCATGCGCACGCCGGGGGCGAGCGCGAAGATCAGGGTGGCCACGATGCCCGCGGAGGCACCGGTGCCGAAGAACAGGATCGCCGGGATGAGGTAGATCATCGCGGGCAGCGTCTGCATGAAGTCCAGCACCGGCCGCACCAGGCCGCTGACCCGGTCGGAGCGGGCCGCCCAGATGCCGACGGGCACCGAGATGACCAGCGCGATCAGCGTGGCGACCAGCACCAGCGACAGCGTGATCATCGCGTTCTCCCACAGATCGAGGGAGACGATGAAGGCGAAGCCCGCGAAGGTGAGCAGGCCGGCGAGGGTGCCGCGCAGCCAGAAGGCGATCACCGCGAAGATGCCGACGAGCAGCAGCGGCTCGGGCGCCTGCAGGACGGCGTTGATGCCGTCGTAGGTGCCGGTGAAGACGGCCTTGAAGAAGGTGAACAGCCAGTCGACGTGGTCGAGCAGCCAGTCGACGGTGCTGTTGACCCAGTCGCCGAGCGGAATCCTAGGCATTGGCCATCACCTTCTCGCCGCCCTTGTCCCGCGGGGCGTCGCACACGCCCGGGTCCGCCTCCTCGTCGCCGAGGAAGCCCACCAGCCGCTGCCGGGGCACGACCCCGACCAGGGTGCGCTCGCCGTCGAGGACCGCGACCGGGTGCGGCACCCGGGCGCTGATCGCGCACAGCTCGTTGAACGGCGTCTGCGGTGTGGCGGTCTCGCAGCCGCAGTCGGCCTCGTCGCCGCGGACCTCTCTCTCCATGACGGAGCCGGCGGTGAGCACGCGGGAGCGGTCGACGTCCTGGGTGAAGGAGGCGACGTAGTCGTTGGCGGGGCGCACCAGGATGTCCTCGGCGGTGCCGATCTGCACGATGCGGCCGTCGCGCATCACCGCGATGCGGTCGCCGAGGCGCATGGCCTCGTTGAGGTCGTGGGTGATGAAGACGATGGTCTTCTTCAGCGTCTTCTGCAGTTCGAGCAGCTGGTCCTGCATGTCGCGGCGGATCAGCGGGTCGAGCGCGCTGAAGGACTCGTCCATCAGCAGCAGGTCGGCGTCGGTGGCGAGCGCGCGGGCGAGGCCGACGCGCTGCTGCATGCCGCCGGACAGCTCGTCCGGCCACGACTTCTCCCAGCCGGCCAGGCCGCACAGGGCGAGCGCCTCGTCGGCGCGGCGTTCGCGCTCGGCGCGGGGCACGCCCTGCACTTCCAGTCCGTACGCGGCGTTCTCGCGGACGCTGCGGTGCGGGAAGAGCGCGAAGTGCTGGAAGACCATGCTGATCTTCTTGGACCGGACCTCGCGCAGCTGACGGTCGGAGAGCGCGGTCAGATCCTGACCGCCGAAGCGCACATGCCCGGCGGTCGGCTCCAGCAGACCGTTGAGCATGCGCAGCAGGGTGGACTTTCCGGAACCGGACAGGCCCATCACCACGAAGATCTCGCCGGGTTCCACGGTGAAGGATGCGTCGATGACGGCTGCGGTGGTGCCGCCGGCGCGCAGCTCCTCCCGGTCGGTCTCGCCCTTGCGCAGTCTTTCGACCGCCTTGTCCGGTCGTCTGCCGAACACCTTGTACAGGTGCTCGGCCTCAAGCCTCGCTGACACGCGTACCTCTAGCTCTCGACGGCAATGAAAAGGGCGACGCCGAGTCGGATACGTGAACGGCATCGCGCCGGGGCGGCGCCTCCCCTGTTCTGCGCAGGGCAAACGTTGTCGTGCGGCACCTCACAGTGTGAGCGCAGAGCGCAACGCGTTGCGGTGGGCGCAAGCGGGCGGCCGAGGCGCCGGGCACTGGGCGCTCGACGGCGCCGATCCGCGGGGCGCTGTCGGTGGCGTGCGGCATGATGCGGAGCGTGACCGGACGACTGATGCTTCTCGACACCGCCTCCCTCTACTTCCGGGCCTACTTCGGCGTCCCGGATACCGTGCGGGCCCCCGACGGCACCCCGGTGAACGCCGTACGCGGGCTGCTGGACTTCATCGACCGCCTGGTGCAGGACCACCAGCCGGACCACCTGGTGGCCTGCATGGACGCGGACTGGCGCCCGCACTGGCGGGTGGAGCTGATCCCCTCCTACAAGGCGCACCGGGTCGCCGAGGAGCACGAGCTCGGCCCGGACGTGGAGGAGGTGCCGGACACGCTCTCGCCGCAGGTGCCGGTCATCGAGGAGGTGCTGGACGCCATCGGCATCGCCCGGGTGGGCGTCGCCGAGTACGAGGCGGACGACGTGATCGGCACGTACGCGGCCCGGGCGAAGGGCCCGGTCGACATCGTCACCGGCGACCGGGACCTGTACCAGCTGGTGGACGACGCCCGCGGGGTGCGGGTGCTGTACCCGGTCAAGGGCGTGGGGACGCTGCAGATCACCGACGAGGCCGCGCTGCGCGCCAAGTATGGGGTGGACGGGCGCGGGTACGCGGATCTGGCGCTGCTGCGCGGCGACCCGAGCGACGGGCTGCCGGGCGTGCCGGGCATCGGGGAGAAGACGGCGGCCAAGCTGCTCGCCGAGTTCGGCGATCTGGCCGGGATCCTCGCGGCCGTGGACGACCGGAAGGCCAAGCTCACGCCGGCACAGCGCAAGCGGCTGACCGAGGCGCGGCCGTACCTCGCGGTGGCGCCGAAGGTCGTCAGGGTCGCGGACGACGTTCCGCTGCCCGACGTGGACACAACATTGCCGAGTACTCCGCGGGACCCGGCGGCGGTGGAGGAACTGGCGGTCCGCTGGGGGCTCGGCGGCTCGCTGCGACGCCTGCTGACCACCTTGGCGCGCTGAGGGCCCGCTCACGCGTAGCTCTCGGCGCGTTCTCAAGATTCGTGACGGCTGGAGGTGTTCACCGGAGCGAGGTGCTAGGTTAGGTAACCCTAACCAAAACTGGGAGGCCTCCATGGCAGAACGACCGGGACGCCGTCCGCGCCGGCTGTACTCCACGCAGGTCGTCCGCACCGAGCGGCTGACCCCGCACATGCAGCGCGTGGTGCTGGGCGGCGAGGGTCTCGCCGGATTCGCGGCCGGCACCTGCACCGACCACTATGTGAAGCTGCTGTTCCCGGTCCCGGACGTGACCTATCCGGAGCCCTTCGACCTGGAACGCATCCGCGAGGAGTTCCCCCGCGACCAGTGGCCGGTGACCCGGACGTACACCGTGCGCCACTGGGACCCCGAGCACCGCGAGCTGACGCTCGACTTCGTGCTGCACGGGGACTCGGGACTGGCCGGCCCCTGGTCGCTGCGCGCCCGGCCCGGCGAGACCGTGCGCTTCGTGGGCCCCGGCGGCGCCTACGCGCCCGATCCGGAGGCCGACTGGCATCTCCTCGCCGGTGACGAGAGCGCACTGCCCGCCATAGCCCGCTCCCTGGAGGCTCTCCCCCGCGGCGCGAAGGCCCATGCCTTCGTCGAGATCGAGGGCCCCGAGGAGGAGCAGAAGATCGACTCCGACGCGGAGATCACCTGGCTGCACCGCGCCGGCCGCCCGGTCGGCGAGGCCCTGCTGTCGGCCGTACGAGCCCTGGACTGGCCCGACGGCCGCGTCCACGCCTTCGTCCACGGCGAGGCCCACTTCGTGAAGGAACTGCGCCGCGTCCTGCGCGTGGAGAAGCAGATTCCCCGAGAGGACCTCTCCATCTCCGGCTACTGGCGCCTCGGCCACAACGAGGACGGCTGGCAGGCCTCCAAGCCCGAATGGAACGCCCGCATCGAGGCAGAACAGGAACAGATCCGCGCAGCGGCCGGCTGAGGCTTCACCTCGCCGGCTTCACCTGCCCAGCGGGCTGCGCCCGGCCGGCGGGCCGTGGCGCCCTGGCCGGCCCGAGCCCCGCCCGGCAGTCCGGGCCCCACCCGGCCGGTCCGGGGGACCGGCGCCGCACCCGGCGAGCCGCGGCCCCTCCCAGTGACCACCGCCTCTTCACGGCAGACCGTTGCGCGTGCCGCCCTGTGCCGCCCGGGTCTGACCGCCTGGCAGCAGGCCCCGGCCCAGCACCCGGCCGGTCACGGCCCCGCCGGCCCGGATGCTGGGCCCCGGCCGTCCCAGGCCCGCCCGGCCGGGTGAACCGGAGGGAGCCGTAGGGCCGTGGCGGCGTGGCGGCTCGGCTCAGTGTGCGGGGCTGCTTCAGGATCCGGGCCCGTGGCACACACCTTCGACGAAATCGTCGCCCAGCAGCGCGCGGCGGATGCCGCGTACGCCCGCGTACGTCATCTGCAGGAGACCTACGGGCCGCCCACCGAGGCCAAGTGGAGCGAGCAGCAGACCGCCATCTGGGAGACGGCCTGGCGGGCCTGGCGGGACCTCGCCCGTGACGTCCATGTGGCGGTGAGCGAGTATGCCCGCCAGGAGGACATCCCGCGCAAGGAGGTCGAGACCCGGGTGCGGGAGGCGGTGCTCCGGTCCGCCGAGCCGGGTTCGGAGACCTCGGGGGCGGAGACACCGGGGGCGGACGCCTCGGGGACAGAGGGCACCGACGGCACTGAACGACACTGAGGGCACAGACGGCGGTGAGGCGCAGGAGCCCTGACGGCCGGCGCGCCGGCGCGCCGGGCTCGGGGCGGGCGGCTGCTCGTAGGCTTGGCGGTCGTGAGGCGTAAGCGAGTGGTTCCGCCCTCTCCGCTCCCGCAGCGTGAGGGGGTCGACCCGGTGCGGGTGCGGCTGCCGGCCGGCGGGGCGTGGCGGACGGTGCGGGAGCATCTGGTGGAGCGTCTCGCGGCCGGACCGGGTGTCGTCGACTCGATGTTCGACGCCGGGCTGATCGTCGGCGCGGACGGGCGGCCGGTGCGAGCGGACGCGCCCTACCAGCCGGGGCTGTTCGTCTGGTTCCACCGGGAGCTGCCCGAGGAGGTGCCGGTGCCGTTCCCGCTGGAGGTCGTCCACCGGGACGAGCACATCGTCGTAGCCGACAAGCCCCATTTCCTGGCCACCACCCCGCGCGGCCGGCATGTCGCCGAGACCGCGCTGGCCCGCCTGCGCCGTGAGCTGGGCATCCCCACGCTCAGCCCCGCGCACCGTCTCGACCGGCTCACCGCGGGCCTGGTGCTGTTCACCGTGCGCCCCGAGGAGCGCGGCGCCTACCAGACGCTGTTCCGTGACCGCGGGGTGCGCAAGGAGTACGAGGCCGTCGCGCCGTACGACCCCGCGCTTGACCTCCCCCGGACCGTGCGCAGCAGGATCGTGAAGGAGCGCGGCGTGCTGACCGCCCGTGAGGTGGCCGGGGAGCCCAACGCGGTCAGCGAGATCGCCCTGCTGGAGCACCGCGCGGACGGTCTGGGCCGGTACCGGCTGGTGCCGCACACCGGCCAGACCCATCAGCTGCGGGTGCACATGACCGCCCTGGGTGTGCCCATCCTCGGCGACCCCCTCTACCCGGAGGGGACCGGCCCCGTCCCGGCCGATGACTTCCGGCGCCCGCTGCAACTGCTGGCGCGGACGCTGGAGTTCACCGACCCGGTGACGGGTGCCGGGCACCGCTTCCGCAGTGGCCGGGTCCTCGCGGCCTGGGCCTCCTACCGGGACTGGGCCTCCGGTCAGTCCGGTCAGTCCGGTCAGTCCGGCCAGTCCGGCCAGTCCAATCAGTCCGGTCAGTAGAGGTCGCCGCGCCACCAGTGCAGGAACCGCTGCCACAGGCCCTGCGGCCGGGCCGGTGCGGCGGGCGGCGGCGGGGGAACGAGCAGCGGCGGCTGGGGCGCCGCGGGCTGCGCCGGCGCCGCCGGTGCGGTCGGTGCGGCCGGTGCGGTCGGTGCCGCCGGTGCGGTCTGCTGCTGGGGCGCCGGGGACGGGGCGGCCGTGGCGGTGCGCCGCCCGGCGAGGGCGTCCGGCCGCGGGGGCCGCTGCGACGAGGGACGCGAGTGCGGCGGCGCGAAGGGGTCCGGGCCGCCGATGTGCCAGTTGGTGGCCGACCGGTCCGGCTTGGCGTCGTGGTTGGGCCGCTCGTTGATGTCCTGCTGCTCCCGCGGCGTGAAGTACACCGGCAGCTCCACCAGGTGCCGCGAGGCGATGGACTCGGTGTAGCGCAGCTCCTCCTCGTCGATGCTCAGCTCCACGTCGGGCAGCCGCATCAGCAGCGCGTCCACACCGATCTCGGCGATGACACGCCCGATGTCCTGGCCGGGGCACTCGTGCGGGCCGCCGGAGAAGGCGAGGTGGGCGCGGTTGCCCATCATGTCGGCGGTCGGGTCCGGCCGCACGCGCGGGTCGACGTTGGCCGCGATCGGCGCGAGCAGCAGACCGTCGCCCTTGCGGATGCGCTGCCCGCCCAGCTCGGTGTCCTGCTTGGCGAAGTAGGCGAAGATCGTGCTGAACGGCGGTTCGTCCCACAGCAGCTGCTCCACCGCCTGCGGCACGGTCATCTGCCCGCCGTTGAGCTGGGCGCGGAAGCGCGGGTCGATCAGCACGGTGCGCAGCACATTGGCGAGCAGGTTGGCGGTGGCCTCGTAGGCGGCGATCAGCACCACCCTCAGGTGCTCGCGGACCTCGTCGTCGGTGAGCCCGGCCGGGTGGGTGATGAGGTGGCTGGCGAAGTCGTCCTGCGGCTTCGCCCGGCGCTGGGCGGTGAGCCGCCCGAGCGCGTCCATGATGTACGCGTTGCTGGCGATGGCGGTCTCGGTGCCCCGCAGCATGTCCCGCGCGGCCTGCACGATCCGGTCGTTGTACTCGTCCGGCATGCCGAGGATCTGGCACATCACGGCCATCGGCAGATGCTCGGCGTACTGGCTGACGAGCTCGGCCTCCCCCACCTCGCAGAAGGTGTTGACGATCCGCTGCGTGCTGCGGTTGATGTGGCGGCGCAGCGTGCGGAAGTTGAGCGTGGCGACGGCGGAGTCGATGGCGCCGCGCAGCCGGGTGTGCTCCTCGCCCTCGGCGTGGGCGCACATCGGCTGCCAGGCGATGTGCGGCATCAGCGGGTGGTCGGGCTTGACCATGCCCTCCCGGAGCGGGGTCCAGATGCGGCTGTCACGGGTGAAGACCGTGGGCGTGCTCACCATGTGCAGGTTCTCGGCGTGGCCGAGGACGACCCACACGGGCACGTCGTCGTGGAGCAGCACGGGTGCCACCGGGCCGTGCTCGGCCCGCAGCTCCTCGTACAGCTTCTTCAGGTCGTCCGACTCGTGCAGCCGGGCCAGCCCCCCGGGCCCCCGCCCGTGCGCGGGGCAGCCGGGGGGCGGGGTGAGCCTGGAGGCGTCCGTTCCGGTCGGGGAGGGGGTTTCTGACGTCACAGTGGTCGCTCCGGGAATGAGGGACGAAGGGAGTGAGGCGGGCGTGGGGGCGGGTACGCGGGTCAGGTGAGCGAGCCCGACATGGCGAGCGAGTGCAGGAACCGCATGAGGGTCAGCAGCACGTCCCGGCTGGAGGCGCGGCGCCGCACGTCGCACTCCACGATCGGCACGTCCTCGGGCAGGTCGAGCGCGGTGCGCAGCTCGGGGACCGGGTAACGGGGCGCGTCCGGGAAGGTGTTGACGGCGACGACGAACGGCACGCCGCGCTCCTCCAGCCGGCCCATCACGTCGAAGCTGACCTCCAGGCGGCGGGTGTCGACCAGCACGACCGCACCGAGCGCGCCCTCGAACAGGCCGTTCCACAGGAACCAGAAGCGCTCCTGGCCGGGGGTGCCGAACAAATACAGCACCAGCTGCTCGGTGATGCGGATCCGGCCGAAGTCCATGGCCACGGTGGTGGCGGTCTTGGACGCGGACCCGAAGTTGTCGTCGACGCCGATGCCGGCCTGCGTCATGGTCTCCTCGGTGGTCAGCGGTCTGATCTCGCTGACGGAACCGACCATGGTGGTCTTGCCGACCCCGAAGCCGCCCACGATCACGATCTTGGCCGCGGCCTGCGCGGTCTGCGGCAGCCGGTCCTCGGTGCGGGGGCCCGGGACGGTCTCAGAGCCTTTGAAGTCCATGCATCACCGCTTCGAGAAGGGAACGGTCGGGCAGCGCCTGGCGGACGATCGGGGCGCGTGCCTGGACCAGTTCCGCCGTCAGCATCTCGGTGAGCAGCGCGGTCACCGCGCTGAACGGCAGGTTCAAGTAGGCCGAGAGCTCGGCCACGGACAGGGGGGCGGAGCAGAGCCGGAGCAGCGCCGCCTGCTCGGGGGTGGCGGAGCTCGGCGGGTCCGGGGACTTGGCGACGATCAGTGTCACCAGGTCGAGTTCGGCCCGTTCGCCCTCGGGGTCGGCGACGACGTAGATGCGCTCCGGGTTGCTCGGGCCCTTCTGCGTCTCGGCGGACCGGGGAGGCGGATCCTCCCCCGGTGTGCGCCGTGTGCGTTGCGGAGGAGTCATACGGCCTGCCCGTTCCTTCGGGGCGGGGTGGTGAGATGGGCGCCGATGCGGACCACGAGGTCGCGCATCATGCCGCCCATGCGGCCGGGTTCGCAGGTCATGTCGGAGAGCACCGCGAGGTAGGCGTTGTCGCCCGCGGCCATGAGGTAGAAGTAGCCGCCCTTGATCTCGATGAGCACCATCTGCATCTCGCCGTCGCTGTAGGGCAGTTCCTGGGCGACGGCACCGGCGAGGCTCTGCACGCCGGCACAGGCGGCGGCGACCCGGTCGGCGGCGTCCTGGTCGCCGCCGTAGCGGGCGAGGCGCAGACCGTCGGCCGAGAGCACCACGACCATCTCCACGCCGGGTGCGCCGTCGGCGAGTTCCTTGAGCATCCAGTCGAAGTTGGCTCGTTGCCGGATCACTTGAGGTCCCCCTCGTCGTCGGCCTCGGTACGGGCCGGATCGTTGATGAGATGCAGGTAGGCGGTGGGGTTACGGGTGAAGTCGGTGGGGTGGACGCCGGGTTCGAGGCCCTCCTTCAGGCCCTCCCAGAAGGCGTCGACCCACAGACCGGGCTCGCGCTTCTCCTCCTTCTTCTCGGGTTCCGGCTCGGGGGTGGGCTCCGCCCTGGACCAGATGGTCTTCTCGCCGCGTGCGGCGGCCTCCCGCTCCTCGCGCTCCGCGGCGGCCTTCTCGGCGTAGCGCTGGTGCATCGGCGTCTTGACCCGGCTGCGGCGCTGCGGCAGTCCGTTCGAGGTCCACTCGGTGACCTCGGGGACGTCGTCCTCCATGGGCACCGAGGCGGGGATGCGGGGGCTGGTGGGGCGGCGCTTCTTGGGGGCGCGCTTGGGGGCGGGGAGCATGTCGACCGGCTGGGGCACGGAGGTGGCGCCGATGCCGTGGGCGAGGCCGACGCCGGGCTCGTCGGTCAGCATGTCCTTCGGTACGACGAGGACGGCGCGGATGCCGCCGTAGGCGGAGGGCCGCAGGGAGATCTGCATCTTGTACTGGGCGCAGAGCCGGCCCACCACGGAGAGGCCGAGCCTGGGGTTGGCGCCGATCTCCTGGATGTCGTTGCCGGCCATGGCCTGCTCCAGCATGCCCTCGAGCCGGGCGCGGGCCTTCTCGTCGAAGTTGACGCCGGCGTCCTCGATCTCGATGGCGACGCCGGTCTGCACCTCGATCGCGGTGACGTGCACCTTGGTCTGCGGCGGCGAGTAGCGGGTGGCGTTGTCGAGGATCTCGGCGACGGCGTGGATGACCGGTTCGACGCAGATGCCCTTGACGTTGACCTTGGCGATCGACTTCAGGTCGATGCGCCGGTACTCGAGGATGCGGGACATGGCGCCGCGCAGCACGCTGTAGAGCGCGACCGGGTGGGGCCACTGGCGTCCGGGGCGACCGCCGCCGAGGACGGAGATGGAGTCGGCGAGGCGGCCGATCAGCGCGTTGCCGTGGTCGATGCGCAGCAGGTCGTCGAAGACCTCGGGGTTGCGGCCGTGGTCCTCCTCCATCTCCCGCAGTTCCTCGGCCTGCTGGTGGACGATGGACTGGACGCGGCGGGCGATGCTGACGAAGGAGCGCTGGTTGGAGTCCCGCAGTGTCTCCTCGTAGTCGATGATGGACAGCACCGTCTGCAGCAGGTCGAGCTGGTACTGCGGCAGGTGCTGCCAGGCCGGGTTGAGCCGGGGCAGGGCGCGCAGCACCTCCGGGACCTCGTTGCCGCGGTGCATGTGGTCGAGCGCGGCCGGCAGCACCTCGTCGGTGAAGTGCTTCGTCTCCGTGTCGTGGGCGGCGATCCGGGCCTCCAGATACGCACGGTGACGCTCGAACTCGGCTCGGGCGTTGCGCAGCACCCGACCGCGGCGTGCGGCCTCGGCCGACGCGACGGTCACGAGCAGGGTGGCGACGGCACCACAGACTCCGACGGCGATCCGGGCGGGCTCCGTCACCAGGGCGACGGCGGCTCCGGTCGCCGCGGCCATCAGTATGGCCGGCAGCAACAGCACGCGCGCATAAGGAAGTTGGTCACTCGCCATGTGGGCCCTCTGAAACAAGTCGGCTGATGGTTCGGGGAACTAGCAGGTCGGAACTGGCACATCGGGGAACAAGCGCACGAATTCACCCCAACTCGGTGCGCTGCGGGCGAGCTTAGTCCGACCGGATCATCGCCGAGTCATATTCAGCAAGTGCCTGAAACGGAGCCCGGGACAGGAGTACCCTCGGGTCATTTACACGCTGTGCCAGCGTTCGAACACGAACCGTCACGGCGTACGCGCGTACGAAAATCACTCACCGTAAGGAGTGAGCAGGGGCCCTCGGCGGGCGGCTCATTGAGACTTTCCAGGCGGGAGGGCGGTGATGCACCCGGCGGGGGGCGCACGGGATGCGAAAGCCCGGCGCGCACGGAGCACGCCGGGCTTTCGGGGGTCGGGCGGGGGTCAGCCCACGGAGGAGTCACCCACGTTGGAGTCAGCCCACGGAGGAGTAGGCCACCACCCCGCGCAGCAGCTGGTCGACCGCCTTGCGGGCGGTCTTGGCGACCGTGGAGCCCTCGACCGCGGGTGCGGCGGCAGCGATCTGGCCGAGGACGTCGATGACCTGCTTGCACCAGCGCACGAAGTCGCCGGCCGGCATCTCCGCCTCGCGCAGCACCTCGTCCAGTCCCTTGCCCGAGGCCCACATGTAGGCGGCCCAGGCGAAGCCGAGGTCGGGCTCGCGCTGGCCCACGCCCTCGGTCTGGCTGATGCGGAACTCCTCCTCCAGGGCATCGAGCCGGCCCCAGATGCGGACCATCTCGCCGAGCGCCGCCTTGGCCCGGCCGGACGGCAGCCTGGGCGCCAGCGCGTCGTCGCCGACCCTCGCCTCGTACACCAGGGCCGAGACGCAGGCGGCGAGTTCGGCGGGGGCGAGGCCCTCCCAGACGCCCTCGCGCAGGCATTCGCTGGCCAGCAGGTCGAGTTCGCCGTACAGGCGGGCGAGACGCTTGCCGTGCTCGGTGACCTCGTCGCCGCGCAGATAGTCCATCTCGGTCAGCAGCGCGACGATCCGGTCGAAGGTGCGGGCGATGGTGTTCGTCCGGCCCTCGATGCGCCGCTCCAGCTGCGTGGTGTCGCGCAGCAGCCGGTGGTAGCGCTCGGCCCAGCGGGCGTGGTCCTCGCGGTCGTTGCAGCCGTGGCAGGGGTGGGCCCGGATCGCCTTGCGCAGCCGGGCGATCTCCCGGTCGTCCGCCGCCTGGGAGCGGCGCTTGCGGTGCCGCTCCGGCGGGATGCGCCCGGCCTTGGTGCGCAGCGCCGAGGCGAGGTCGCGACGGGACTGCGGTGAGCGCGGGTTGAACGACTTCGGGATCCGCATCCGCTCCAGCGGCTCGACCGGCACCGGGAAGTCCACCGAGGCCAGCCGCTTGACCTGCCGCTCGGCGGTGAGCACCAGCGGGCGCGGGCCGTCGTGGTACTCCAGGCCGCGGTGGCCGTTGGTGCGGCCCGCCGGCAGTCCCGGGTCCAGGACCAGCGCCAGGCCCGCGTACTTGCCGGTGGGGACGTGGATCACGTCGCCGGGCCGGAGCTTCTCCAGCGCGACGGCCGCCTCGGCGCGGCGCTGGGCGGCGCCCTGCCGGGCCAGCTCCGTCTCCCGGTCCTTCAGCTCGCGGCGCAGCCGGGCGTACTCCTCGAAGTCGCCGAGGTGGCAGGTCATGGAGGCCTTGTAGCCGGCCAGGCCCTCCTCGTTGCGCTGCACCTGCCGTGAGATGCCGACCACCGACTTGTCCGCCTGGAACTGCGCGAACGACGTCTCCAGCAGCTCACGGGAGCGGTGCCGGCCGAACTGCTCGACCAGGTTGACCGCCATGTTGTACGACGGCTTGAAGCTGGAGCGGAGCGGATAGGTGCGGGTGCCGGCGAGACCGGCGAGGTGCTCGGGGTTCATGCCGCGCTGCCACAGCACCACCGCGTGTCCCTCGACATCGATGCCGCGCCGGCCGGCCCGGCCGGTGAGCTGGGTGTACTCGCCGGGCGTGATGTCGGCGTGCTGCTCGCCGTTCCACTTGACCAGCTTCTCCAGCACCACCGAGCGGGCGGGCATGTTGATGCCGAGGGCGAGGGTCTCGGTGGCGAACACGGCCTTGACCAGGCCGCGCACGAACAGCTCCTCGACGACCTCCTTGAACGTCGGCAGCATGCCCGCGTGGTGGGCCGCGATGCCCCGCTCCAGTCCCTCCAGCCACTCGTAGTAGCCGAGCACGTGCAGGTCCTCGGGCGGGATGGAGGCGGTGCGCTCCTCGACCAGGGCACGGACCTCGGCGCGTGCCGCCTCGTCGTTGAGCCGCAGACCGGCGTACAGGCACTGCTGGACGGCGGCCTCGCAGGCGGCCCGGCTGAAGATGAAGGTGATCGCGGGCAGCAGGCCCTCGGCGTCGAGCCGCTCGATGACCTCCGGCCGGCTCGGCGTCCACACGCGCGAGCGCTGCCGCCGCTCCCGCTCGCGGTCGGCGTCGCGCAGGGCGCGGCTGCGTCTGCGGTCGTTGAGGGACGGGCGGCTCGCCTCCAGGCGCGCCATGCGCAGCAGGTCCGGGTTGACAGCCTTGCGCTGTCCCTCCCCCTCCTCGAACAGGTCGTATATCCGGCGTCCGGCCAGCACGTGCTGGAACAGCGGCACGGGCCGGTGCTCGGAGACGATCACCTCGGTGTCGCCGCGGACCGTGTCCAGCCAGTCACCGAACTCCTCCGCGTTGGACACCGTCGCCGACAGCGACACCAGGGTCACCGACTCGGGGAGGTGGATGATCACTTCCTCCCAGACTGCGCCGCGGAAGCGGTCGGAGAGGTAGTGCACCTCGTCCATCACCACATAGCCGAGGCCGAGGAGTGTCTGGGAACCGGCGTACAGCATGTTCCGCAGCACCTCGGTGGTCATCACGACCACCGGCGCCTCGGAGTTGACGCTGTTGTCGCCGGTGAGGAGGCCGACCTTCTCCGCGCCGTAACGGCGGCACAGGTCGGCGTACTTCTGGTTGGACAGCGCCTTGATCGGCGTGGTGTAGAAGCACTTCTTGCCCTGCTTCAGGGCCAGGTGGACGGCGAACTCGCCGACGATCGTCTTGCCGGAGCCGGTGGGGGCCGCCACCAGCACTCCCTTGCCCGCCTCGAGAGCCTTGCAGGCCTCGATCTGGAAGGGGTCGAGGCCGAAGTCGTACATCTCGCGGAAGGAGGCGAGCGCGGTGGCCTGCTCGGCAGCGCGCCTGCGTGCTGCCGCGTACCGCTCGGCCGGTGAGAGGTCCTGAGTCATCGTCCTTCGAGCGTACCGGTCCGCACCGACAACAGGACGATCATTAACGTGATCACCCCTTGCCGGCCCCCGGGTTTGCGCAGCTCAGGCCCCCACAGCTCAGGGGCCGACCACCCGCACTGCTGCCGGGACGCAGCGGGCGGTCACGGGGAGCGGGCCCACGGGCTCGCCGTCGGCGTAGGCGGTGACGTTGTCGGCGGCCAGTTCGACGGACGAGGCGCGCAGGACGGTGACCACAGGGTGGTCGACGTGGGTGCCCCGGTAGACCCTGGGGAACACCCGCAGCAGCGTGGCCCGGCTGCACTCGCCGACCACGGTGATGTCGAAGAGCCCGTCGGTGAGGTCGGCGCCGGGGCATATCCGCATGCCGCCGCCGTAGGAGGGGCCGTTGCCGACGGCGACCAGGGTCGCCTCCAGCTCGCGCACCTCGCCGCCGTCCAGCGTGATCCGGTACGGCAGGGGCCGGAAGGCGGCCAGCTCGGCGACCATCGCCACGTCGTACTTGTAGCGGCCGAGCGGCAGCCGCATCCGGTTGCCGCGGTCGTTGACACGGGAGTCGAAGCCGGAGGCGAGCACCGCACCGAACCAGCGGTCGCCGACCCGGCCGAGGTCGATGTCGCGCACCCGGCCGCACTTCAGGGCATCGGCGGTCATCCGGCCGGCCGCGGCCGGGTCCCGCAGCGGCAGCCCGAGGGCCCGCGCGAAGTCGTTGCCGGTCCCGGCGGCGATCAGACCGAAGGGGGTGCCGGTGCCGACCACGGCCTGCAGGGCCAGGTGCGCCATGCCGTCGCCGCCGACGGCGATCAGCGCACCGGTGCCCTGGTCGACGGCCTTGCGCGCCTGGTCGAGGGCGTCCTCGGGGTTGTCGCCGAGGACGGTGCGCACGGAGAATCCGGCGGCCCGGAACGCGGCGGCGGCCGGCTGCGCCGCGCGGGCGCCCCGGCCGCGTCCGGCGGTGGGGTTGACGAAGAGGGTGATCTCGCTGGTCACGCCAGTGACCATACGAGGTGCGGCCGGTCCGTCAGGTCACGTCGTCATAACCGTTGACCCGGTCCTTGCTGGTCTGCTCGGGCAGCGCGGCCACGGGCTCGACCGGGTCGATCGGCTCGGGCGTGAGGTCCAGCTCGGAGGCCTCGTCGTCGCCGGGCCCCATGGCCTCGATACGGCGCCTGCGCCGGTCGTTGAGCAGGGCGACGGCGACCGCGCCGAAGTACAGCACCCAGATCGGGCCGGCCAGCGCCAGCATGGTCAGCGGGTCGGTGCTCGGCGTGGCGATCGCCGCGAAGAGCGTGATGCTCAGGATCATGCCGCGCCACCAGCCGAGCATGCGCTTGCCGCTGAGCGTCCCGGTGAAGTTCAGCATGATCAGCAGCAGCGGCAGCTCGAAGGAGAGGCCGAAGACCACGACCATGCGCGTGACCAGGTCGAGCAGGTCGTCCAGCGGCAGCAGGTTGTCCACGCCGAACGGCGTGAACTCGATCAGCACCTTGGCGGTGGTCGGCAGCACCCGGTACGCGAAGTAGGCGCCGCCGACGAAGAGCGGGACGCCGGTGGCGACGAAGGCGTAGGCGTACTTCTTCTCGTGCCGGTGCAGCCCCGGGGCGACGAAGGCCCACAGCTGGTAGAGCCAGACCGGTGAGGCCAGCACCACACCGGCCATCAGGGAGACCTTCAGCGCCAGCGTGAAGGGGGTGAGCAGACCGTTGATGGTGATCCGGGCGCAGCGGGTTTCCTCGTCGAGCTTGGCCAGTTCCTCGAAGGACTGCTGGCACCCGACCGCTCTGAGGATCGGCTCGGTGAAGAAGTTGATGATGTCGTTGTAGAAGAAGGCCGCGACGACCGTCACCAGGACGATGGCCACCAGCGCCTTCGCGAGCCGGTTGCGGAGCTCACGGAGGTGTTCCGCGAGGGGCATCCGCCCTTCGGGATCCTTCTCCTGCTTGCGGGCAGACTTGAGCAACCCACGTTCCCATCTCGTGCGGCGGGCCGGTTCTCACCGGCCCTGCGTCAGCGCTTGGTCGTGTCCGTCGGCTCCGTCACCGGCCGGGAGCTGGTGACGTCGCCGGGGGCGGCCTGGATGGTGCGCTGCGCCGGGGGCTGCTCACCCGGGTTCGGCGGGTCGGCCGGGGCGGAGGACTTGTCCTCCTTCATCGCCTTGGCCTCGCTCTTGAGGATGCGCGCGGACTTGCCGAGCGACCGCGCCATGTCCGGAAGCTTCTTCGCGCCAAACAGCAGGATGATGACGACGAGGATGAGAATGATCTCGGGGGCTCCGAGCTTTCCGAACATAAGTCTTTACCTTCTCACCGAGGCTGCTGGGGGTGGCGGTGCTGTCCGACCGGCCGGACAACTGTCCGATCGATCGTGTTGTGCAGCGATCGTAACTCTCGGGGGTGAACGCGAGGCAATCCCCGTGCATCCCCCGTACGCACTCCCGTCCGCGGACCGGGCCTCGTTCTCCGGGCCGCCTCAGCAGCGTACCTGTCGGCGGCGGCGAGGTGACAGGGCGAAGCGGTGCAAGCCGTACCGAGGATGTACCGGACGCACACCGAGGGCATACGAAGGGTGCACTCAGAGTGCCTCGGCGGACCGGGCCGCACCGGCGGCCGCCCGCTCCAGGTCCTCCGCGGCGCGGCTGATCCGGCGCGCGGACTCGGAGACCTGTCTGCCGAGCCGCTCGGCCTCCAGGAACACCCGGACGGCGAACACCCCCAGGACCACCAGTCCCAGAAAACCCAGAGCAACCGCGAGCATCGGCCAGAACATGAGGCGAGCCTAGACCGTGCCGGGCACCGGCCGTGCCGAGGGCCTCGCCGCGGGCATCGCCACGGGGCTCGGACGCCGCACGTCCTGCGCGGGACTCGGACGCCGCTCGTCCTGGCCGGAGGACAGGCCCTACACGGTCGAGTGCAGCCGCAGCGTGCGGACACCGCCGCCGGTGAGCAGCTCCACGATCCGCTCCCCCGCCGGCTTGCGCACGGCCGCCCCGCAGTCGGGGCAGGTGAAGGAGTAGAAGGTGGTGCGGCTGCTGGCCCCTATCGCCAGCCGCAGCGCGCTCGCGGAGAGCTCGAACCGCCCCCGGCAGTCCGGGCAGCCCGCCCGGAACATCACCGGGGCCGCGTTCCGCATCCCGGCGAAAGCGGACGCCACCGTCATCCCCCGCGCTCCAGACGTCGCCGACTCGCTCAAAGCCCTCGCTCCTGCCTGTCGTCCTGCCTGCCGCACACCGCCGCGTGCTCCTCGGATGCCGCGGTCCGCTCCGCCGGCCCCTGCGTCACCCCGCCGCCTCGACCCCGTCGTACGCCGCCAGCGCCTCGCGGGCCGCCCGGCGGGCGCTCTCGGCGAGCTCACGGGGCTCGACGATCCGCCCGTCGCGGCCGAGCCGCAGCGCCAGCCGGCGCAGCGACGCCGGATCGGGAGTGCGCAGGGTGATCCGCAGACCACCGTCGGGCAGCTCCTCGGCGCTGTCGTGCGGGTAGTACTCGGCGACCCAGCGTCCGCCGGGGCCGACCTCCACCACGACCTCCGGGTCCTCCGCGGCGGGCTGCACCAGCCCCTCGGAGAGGTCCCGCAGCTCGATCTCGGGCGGCTGGGACGGCTCGTCCAGGATCTTGATCTCGGCGACCCGGTCGAGCCGGAAGGTGCGGCGCGCCTCGGAGCGGCGGCACCACGCCTCCACATAGGTGTGGCCGACGCTGACCAGGCGGATGGGGTCGATCTCCCGCTCGGTGACCTCGTCGCGAGCGGGCGAGTAGTAGCGGATCCACAGTCTGCGCCGCTCGGAGATGGCCCGGTCCACGTCGGCGAAGACGCCGCCCTCGGACTCGAAAGTCACCGACAGCCGGGAGCTGGCGCCGGCCGCCTCGCCGGCCGCGGCCTCCACCTTGGCGGTGGCCCGCAGCAGCGCCTGGCGGTCGCTCTCCCGGAGACCGGGCAGCGTGGCGACCGCGCGGGCGGCGACCAGCAGGGCGGTGGCCTCGTCGGCGGCGAGACGCAGCGGCTCGGCCGTCTCCGCGCCGAGGGCCGCGGGGTTGTGCCACCAGATGCGCTCGCCGTCGGTGTCGATGTCCAGCAGATCGCCGCCGCGGAAGCTGGTGCCGCACATGGGCAGCACATCGAGGTCGGAGACCAGCTCGTCCTCGGTGATGCCGAAGGCGCGCGCCACGTCCTCGATCCGGGCGCCGGGCCGCTCCCTGAGGTAGGTCACCAGGGACAGCATCCGCCGGGTCTGGTCGATGGCGTTCACGGTCCTGGCCGGTTTGCCTGCCACGTCTCTTTCCGCTCCCCCTCAGCCCTTGGCGACGGCGCGCAGCCGGTCCACCACGTCGGCCCGCAGCTCGGCCGGCTCCAGGACCACCACATCGGGTCCGAACTCCACCAGCCAGGCGTCCAGGCCGTGCCCGTACGGAATCTCCAACTCGTCCCAGCCGTCGCCGCGTTCCCGCACCGCGGTGGCCTTCGCCCGAAGGGGGTAGCCCGCGCCGGAGCGCAGCAGGATCCGCGCGGACCGGTCGGCGATCTCCCCCGCCCAGCTCGCCACCGTCTCGCGCACGGTGACGACGTCGGGCACGGGGGCGGTGAAGCGGCCGCCGCGCGAGCGGACCTTGCCGGTGATCCGGGAGAGCCGGAAGACCCGCTCGGCGCCCCGGTCGCGGTCCCAGCCGGCCAGGTACCAGTGGCCGCGCCAGCACTCCAGCGCCCAGGGCTCGACATGCCGCTGCTCCGGCTGGGCGGCGGTGGCCTTGCGGTAGTCGAAGACGACCGGGCGGCGGTCGCGGCAGGCCAGCATCAGCGGTTCGAACGCGGCCTCGTGCACCGGGATGCGCGGCTCCAGGGCGCTGTGCGCGCCGTAGGGGTCGACGTCCTCGGGGAGTCCGGCGGCGCGCAGCTTCTGCAGGGCGCCGCTGGCCGCTCCGGCCAGCCGGGCCTGCTGCCACACCTTGGCGGCGAGTCCGAGGGCGGCGGCCTCCTCGGCGTCGAGGGTGATGGGCGGCAGCCGGTTGCTGTCGCGGCGGGCGAGGTAGCCGACCTCGCCGTCGAGGTTCTCCACGGTCTCGATGACCAGCCCGAGCTCGCGCAGATCGTCCTTGTCGCGCTCGAACATGCGGTTGAAGGACTCGTCGCTGCCCGCCTCGAGATAGGCCTCGATGGACTCACGCAGCTCACGCTTGGTGAGCGGTCGCCGCGTCCCGAGCAGACACAGCGCCAGGTTCATCAGCCGCTCGGCCTTGGCAATGGCCATCGACGCCCTTCTCCCTATGGTGCTTACGACCGATGACCGTACCGCTCCGCGGTGTCGCGGCAAAAGCGGAGGGCCCATGCCCGACCAGGCATGGGCCCCGGATGATCGGCTTCGATCAGACTCCGAGCAGATCCACCACGAAGATCAGCGTCTCACCGGGCTTGATCGCCGGGGTGGGGCTCTGGTTGCCGTAGGCGAGGTGCGCCGGGATGGTCAGCTGACGGCGACCACCGACCTTCATGCCCTGCACGCCCTTCTCCCAGCCCTTGATGACCCGGCCCGCGCCCAGCGGGAACCGGAAGGGCGTGCCGCGGTTCCAGCTGGCGTCGAACTCCTCGCCGGTGCTGAAGGCGACGCCCACGTAGTGCACGGTGACCGTCTGGCCCGCCTGCGCGACCTCTCCGTCGCCCTCCCAGATGTCCTTGATCTCGAGGTCCGCCGGGGGCTCGCCGCCCGGGAAGTCGATCTCGGGCTTGTCGATGCTCACGTCAATAGCTCCTGCTTGTCTGCGGAAAGGCGAACACACCCAGTCTCGCATCCCGCCCGGCTCAGAGCTTGGCGAGGATGTCCACGGTGAAGACCAGCGTGGAGTCCTTCTTGATCTCGCTGCCCTGCGGCGGGTTGTCCCCGTAGCCCAGCTTCGGCGGGATGACGATCAGGACCCGGCTGCCGACCTTCTTGCCGGTCAGGCCCTGCGACCATCCCTTGACGACCTGCTGCAGCGAGAACGAGGTGAGCTGCCCGCGCTTGTAGGTGGAGTCGAACTCCTTGCCGCCGTCCCACAGCACGCCCTTGTACTGCACCAGCACGCTGTCCTGGGCGCCGACCTTCTCGCCGTCGCCCTCGATGACGTAGTTCGCCACGAGCTCCTTGGGCGCGGCGGCGTCGGGCACCTTGATGGACGGGGCCTTGCCGTCGGTGTTGGTGCCGACCTTGGGCAGGTCGATGTTGTCCTGCGCCACCTCGGAGCCCTCGGCGCTGCTCTTGGCGTTGAAGGTGCCCTGCACGTCCACCACGAACACCAGCGTGTCGGTGCCCTTGATGCCGGCCTGCGGGTTGCCCTGCTTGCCGTAGCCCCAGGTGGGCGGGACGGCCATCTGCACCCGGCTGCCGGCCTTCTTGCCGATCAGGCCGTAGCGCCAGCCGTCGATGATCTGGCCCTGGGTGAGCGGGAGCGCGAGGCGGGCCCCGCGGTCGTAGGAGTTGTCGAAGACCTTGCCGGTGTCCCAGATCTGGCCGAGGTAGTTGGCCACGACGTAGTCGTTCTCGGCGACCGTGCGGCCGTTGCCGGCGATGACGGTCTTCACCGCGAGGTCCTTGGACGGCTCTCCGCTGCCCTTGGCCACGGTCGGCTTCTCGTCGAACTTCTTGCCGGCGGTGATGGCCGGCAGCGGGCCGTCCACGATCTTCGGCGGGGGCGCGGCCGAGGTCTCGGGCGCCGACGGCTCGGCGCTTTCGCTGGCCTTGCCCGAATCACCCTTGTCGTCGCCGCAGGCGGCGAGGGTGACCAGTCCGGCAGGAACGGCAATGAGAAGTGAGCGTCGGCGCACGGTGGGGGCCTCTAATCGTCGATCTTGTCAGTGGCGTGCGCGCAACTCTACGCAGTGAGAAGGGCGCCGCACGGTGTAACGAACGGCGCCCGTGTCACGTTCCGGAGATTTTCGTCTCCCTTGACGCTCCTGTCTCACGTGTGTCTCACGTGCCGGTGTCTCACATGCCGGCGATCAGCTTCTCCACCCGGTCGTCCACGGCACGGAACGGGTCCTTGCACAGCACGGTCCGCTGCGCCTGGTCGTTGAGCTTGAGGTGCACCCAGTCGACCGTGAAGTCGCGGCGCTGCTCCTGGGCGCGGCGGATGAAGTCGCCGCGCAGCCGGGCCCGGGTGGTCTGCGGGGGCACGGACTTGCCCTCGAAGATCTTCAGATCGTTGCAGATCCGGGCGGCCTGGCCCTTCTTCTCCAGCAGGTAGTACAGGCCACGACGGCGGTGGATGTCGTGGTAGGCGAGGTCTATCTGGGCGACCCGCGGATGCGACATGGTCATGTTGTGCTTGGCGCGGTAGCGCTCCAGCAGCTTGTACTTCATGACCCAGTCGATCTCGGTGCCGATCCGGTCCAGGTCCTCGGTCTCGATCGCCTCCAGGGTCCGTCCCCACAGCTCCAGCACCCGCTCGACGGTGCCGGTGCGGATGCCGCGGCGCTCGCAGAAGTCCAGCGCCTTCTCGTAGTACTCGCGCTGCACCTCCAGTGCGGAGGCCTCGCGTCCGCTGGCCAGGCGCACCTTGCGCCGGCCGGTGATGTCGTGGCTGACCTCACGGATCGCCCGGATCGGGTTCTCCAGGGTGAGGTCCCGCATCACCGTGCCCGCCTCGATCATGCGCAGCACCAGGTCGGTGGCGCCGACCTTGAGCAGCATGGTCGTCTCGGACATGTTCGAGTCGCCGACGATGACGTGCAGCCGGCGGTAGCGCTCGGCGTCCGCGTGCGGCTCGTCGCGGGTGTTGATGATCGGCCGGGAGCGGGTCGTCGCCGAGGAGACGCCCTCCCAGATGTGCTCCGCCCGCTGGCTGACGCAGTACACCGCGCCGCGCGGCGTCTGCAGCACCTTGCCCGCGCCGCACAGCAGCTGCCGGGTGACCAGGAACGGGATGAGGATGTCCGCGAGCCGGGAGAACTCCCCGTGCCGCGCCACCAGATAGTTCTCGTGGCAGCCGTAGGAGTTGCCCGCCGAGTCGGTGTTGTTCTTGAAGAGGTAGACGTCGCCCGCGATTCCCTCCTCGTGCAGGCGTCGTTCGGCGTCCACCAGGAGTCCTTCGAGAATGCGCTCGCCGGCCTTGTCGTGGGTGACCAGTTCGGTCACGTTGTCACACTCGGGTGTGGCGTATTCCGGGTGTGACCCCACGTCGAGATAGAGGCGGGCGCCGTTCCGCAGAAAGACATTGCTGCTTCGGCCCCATGACACGACACGGCGGAAGAGGTACCGCGCCACCTCGTCAGGCGACAGGCGGCGCTGTCCCCTGAACGTGCACGTGACGCCGTACTCGTTCTCCAGCCCGAAAATGCGGCGGTCCATGATGGAACATTACGCCCGATCCCCCGAACTGAAACGGGGTTCGACGGCTCGGTTCGGATCATTTTCCGAACCGGCGGCCACCACCGCTCCCCTGGCGGGACCTGCCAATACCCTCCTGGTGGCGGCCAAAACCAGCGAGGACACGCCACCCGCGGCGGCCGGCAGGGCGAAGCCCCACTGGGCGCCGCCCGCCTCCACGACGGGTCCCGCGAGGCCGGTGCCGGCCGAGGCGCCGACCGTGAAGGTGGTCACCAGCCAGGAGAACGCCTCCGTCACCGTGCCGCGCGGCGCGTGCCGGTCGACCAGCACGAAGGCGCAGGCGATGGCGGGCGCGAGGAACAGACCGGCGACTACGGCGAGCAACGTCATGGCCACCGCATCGGGCATCAGAGTCAGCGGCAGGTAACACACCGTCAGCATCGCGACCAGCACCTGCAGTCGCCGTCCGGGCGGACCGCTCCACTGCCGGGCCCCGTACGCCACACCGCCGATCAGCGCGCCCAGGCCGATTCCGGCCATCAGCCAGCCGTACACCCGGTCCCCGCCGTGCTCGTCGGCGTACGGCACCGAGGCGACCGTGATGGAGCCCAGAGCCATCCCCACGCACAGGAACGCACCGAGCAGCGCCAGCAGCCCGGGAGAGCGCAGGGCGCCCAGCCAGTGGGCCTCGCGGGGTGCCGAGCGCCAGGCCCGGGAGGGCGGCGACACGACCACGGAGAGCGCGCCCAGCACGCCCACGGCGTTGATCAGCAGCAGGGCGGCCTGGGCGGACCACAGGGAGACGCACAGGGTGACCAGGAGCGGTCCGGCGGTGAACATCACCTCCTGGGCCACGGCGTCCATCGCATAGGCGCGGTGCACCTGCTCCTCCCGGTGCAGCACCGAGGACCACAGGGCCCGCAGCCCGCCCTCCAGCGGCGGTGTGAACAGCCCGGCGGCGGCCACGGCGGCGCAGGCCAGGGCCTGTGGCTGGATGCCCGCCCATGCGAAGACCGCCATCGCCAGCGCCGAGAGCACGGCCGCGGGCAGCTGTACCCGCGGCTGGCCGCGCAGGTCGACCAGGCGGCCCAGCACCGGCTGGCCGACGGCGTTGAACAGGCCGTAGACCGCGGCCAGCGCGCCGGCGAGGCTGTACGAGCCGCCCTCCGCGCGCACGAAGAGCACGATGGCGATGGCGGCGGTCGCGTTCGGCAGGCGGCCGACGAGCGTCCCCACCAGCAGCCGGGTGGCGTGCCGTGCCCGGAGGACGTCCAGGTATCCCGTGGCCATGCCGGGCCCTCCGCTCGCCAGGTTTTACGTATAACTTCCGCCTCCATACGTACCATGGCGCCTGTTCGCCAGTCCATACGAGAGCAGCCCCTACGAGAGAGAGCGGCCCGACGGTGCCACCAGCCAGCACGCGCCCCACCAGCCGGGATGTCGCCCAGGCCGCAGGCGTCTCGCAGGCCGCGGTGAGCCTCGTGCTCGGCGGCAAGTGGAAGGGCAGGGTCTCGGCGGCCACCGCCGAACGGGTGAGGGCGGCCGCGGCGGAGCTGGGGTACCGGCCCAATCTCGCGGCGCGGAATCTGCGGCTGGGGCGGACGCGGACGGTGCTGCTGGTGGTTCCGGCGCTCACCACGGAGTTCTTCGCCGGTGTCTACACCGGGGCGGCGCGGGTTGCTGCGCGGCACGGCTTCGGGGTGGTGCTGTATCCCTCGCCGGAGGGCATCGGGCCGGCCCGGGATCCCTTCGCCTCGGCGCAGTCCGCTCTGGACGGGGTGATCGCCTCCTCGATGGCGGCCGATGCGCTGAGCGCGATCCGCGGGGATCACGGGGATCGCGGGGACCGCGGGGATCAGCTGCCGCTGGTGATGCTGGACAGCGATCCGGAGGGGCCGGGGACGGCGACGGTCAATCTCGACATCGCGGACGGAGTGCGGCAGGTCGCGGAGCATCTGCTGGGGCTCGGGCACCGGGACTTTCTGCATCTCGCGGCCGATGTGCCGTCGTGGACGTTCGAGGTGCGGGCGCGGGAGCTGGCGGCGCGGCTGGCGGGGGTGCCGGGGACGCGGTTGCGCGCGGTGCGGGCGCCGATCTCCATCAAGGGGGCGGTAGCGGCGGTGCGGGGGGCTCTGGAGGGTGCGGAGCGGCCCACGGCGGTGGTGTGCGACGACGATCAGCTGGCGGCGGGGACGTACAAGGCCGCGCGGCGGGTGGGGTTGCGGATTCCGGAGGATCTGTCGGTGACGGGGATCGATGATCTGGCGGTGGCCACGGCGATCGATCCTGAGCTGACGACGGTGCGGTTGGATGCGGAGCTGTTCGGGGAGCGGGGGATGCGGGCGTTGCTGGCGGTGCTGGAGGGCGAGGAGCCGGAGGAGGGGGACATTCCGGTGAGCCTGGTGGTGAGAGGGTCCACGGCGGCCCCAGGGGCGTGACGCTGCGATGTCGGTCAGCGCCTTGCCCGGCGCTGATGCGGGCCGGGGGGTCGCGCAGCCCGGCGCTGGCAGGGTGCCGCCCGCGCCCACCCTCCCCCATCGCCCCAGGCGGCACGTCTGCCCCCGGCTTGGCGTGCCCGGCCGCCGCCCGGCCGCCGCCCGGCCGCAAACCCCCCGCTGGCCGCTTAGCCGAACGAGCCCGCTCGCCCCGCGTGGGGCGGGGTGGGCGGGCTCGTGGTGGGCCGTGGTTACTGCTCCGAGGGCTTGTCCTTGTCGGGGGTGGAGTCGGAGGAGGAGTCGGGGGCGCCGGCCTCCAGGAGGCGGACCAGCTGGCCGCCGGTGATGCGGCGGAACTTGCGCTTCTGGGGGCGGGTGCGGTCCAGGACCGCCACCTCCAGGCGCTCGGCGGGGATCTCCCGCTCGCTGCCGTTGGTGTCGCGGGACAGGGCCTGGACCGCGAGGTGCAGGGCCTCCGCCAGGGTCATGCCGTCGCGGTGGCGCTGGTCCAGGTAGCTGCTGATCTGCTCCGCGTTGCCGCCGACGGCCACCGAGCCGTGCTCGTCGACGATGGAGCCGTCGTGCGGGAGGCGGTAGATCTGGTCCTGCTCCGGGGTCTCCCCGACCTCGGCCACGACCAGCTCGACCTCGTAGGGCTTCTCCCCCGCGCTGGAGAAGATGGTGCCCAGCGTCTGGGCGTAGACGTTCGCCAGGCCCCGGGCCGTCACATCGGCCCGGTCGTAGGTGTAGCCCCGCAGGTCGGCGTAGCGGACGCCGCCGATCCGCAGGTTCTCGTACTCGTTGTACTTGCCGGCCGCGGCGAAGCCGATCCGGTCGTAGATCTCGCTGAACTTGTGCAGCGCGCGGGACGGATTCTCGCCGACGAAGACGATCCCGTCGGCGTACTGCAGCACCACCAGGCTGCGTCCCCGGGCGATGCCCTTGCGGGCGTACTCCGCCCGGTCGGCCATCGCCTGCTGAGGTGAGACATAGAACGGCGTCGACACCGGTTACCCGTCCCTTTCTGTCGAAGTCACTGGATCACCCACACCACACGGACGTCACGGCCGGCTACAGCAGCGCCGCCCTCGGCCCGTCCGGCTGCTCCAGCCGCCGCTCCAGCACGGACCGGGCGATCTCGGAGGACTCGTCCTCGGTCAGCCGGCGGAAGCCGTCCTCGGTGATCACGGTGACGATCGGATAGATCCGGCGGGCGACATCGGGACCACCGGTCGCCGAGTCCTCGTCAGCCGCGTCGTACAGGGCCTGCACCACCAGCGTGGTGGCCTCGGTCTCGCTCAGATCGTCCCGGTAGAGCTTCTTCATCGCACCGCGGGCGAAGACCGAACCCGAACCGGTCGCCGCGAAGCCGTGCTCCTCGGAACGCCCGCCGGTGACGTCGTAGGAGAAGATCCGCCCCTTCTCCCGGTCCACGTCGTAGCCGGCGAACAGCGGCACCACGGCCAGGCCCTGCATGGCCATGCCCAGGTTGGACCGGATCATGGTCGACAGCCGGTTCGCCTTGCCCTCCAGCGACAGCTGCACGCCCTCGACCTTCTCGAAGTGCTCCAGCTCCAGCTGGAACAGCTTCACCATCTCCACGGCGATGCCCGCGGTGCCGGCGATGCCCACCGCGGAGTACTCGTCGGCCGGGAACACCTTCTCGATGTCCCGCTGCGCGATCACATTGCCCATGGTCGCCCGCCGGTCACCGGCGAGCACCACGCCGCCGGGGAACGTCACGGCCACGATGGTCGTGCCGTGCGGCGCCTCGATGGCGCCCTGAACCGGCGGCAGCGACCTCCTGCCCGGCAGCAGCTCCGGCTGGTGCTCGGAGAGGAAGTCCATGAAGGAGGAAGACCCTGGCGTCAGGAAGGCAGCTGGCAGACGCCCGGTGTCACGAGAGTTGGCTTCCACGCGATTCCTTCCACGTAGCGGCAGCCCGCCTGATGGCATCGGGCCGGTCCTGAACTGCCCCAGCGCGGCCTGCTGCTGAAGCACAGTACGCCACGGACCCTACCCGTCTCCTGGCAGTGATCCACATTCGCTGCGGGCGCTGACAAACATATGCAACTACCGCCCGCCCACGGGCGGCCGGTCCCTCACATCCGGCCTCGGCGAGCACCGGCGAGAGGCCGGTGCCGGCAGCGCACGGACGGGAACCCCGCCGCGCACTGCCGGCACCGCACCCGAGGCCCGCCACCCACTCCATGCCCCCGTGCCTTGGTTTCGAAGGCGAAGTGAGCCGCCGACCTTTACTGTCCGCCCTTTTGCACGAAGGAGCGCACGAAGTCCTCGGCGTTCTCCTCGAGCACGTCGTCGATCTCGTCCAGCACGGAGTCCACGTCGTCGGAGAGCTTCTCCTGCCGCTCCTTGAGGTCCTCGGAGGCCTGCGTCTGCGCAGCCTGCTCCTCGGCCTCCTCGGTGGACCGCGTGGCCTTCTGCTGCCCGCCGCCGGTGTCCTTGGTCGCCATCACCCTCACCCCGCTCGGTTCGCCCGACACAGTTGCTCGGTCAAGATCAGACCCTACAAGCCGGGTCCGACAATGGCCCCGTAGTTGCTCCAACGTACGGGGACCACCTCGATGATTCCCGGACCGGGGATTTTCCACCCTGTCCGGCCGGACCTTCCGGGGAGCCCGGGTACCCAGGATTCCCCCCGGGCCGCCGGCTCACCCCCCGGACAACACCCTGACCAGGTCCTCGGCCGTCCGGCAACGGTCCAGCAGCTCCTTGACGTGATTACGCGTTCCGCGAAGCGGCTCCAGGGTCGGAACCCGCTGCAGCGAGTCCCGGCCCGGCAGATCGAAGATCACCGAGTCCCAGGAGGCCGCCGCCACGTCGTCCGCGTACTGCTCCAGACAGCGCCCGCGGAAGTACGCCCTGGTGTCCTCCGGCGGCTTCGTACGGGCCTTGTCGACCTCGCTCTCGTCCAGCAGCCGCTTCATCCGCCCGCGGGCCACCAGACGGTTGTACAGGCCCTTGTCGGGCCGTACGTCGGCGTACTGCAGGTCGACCAGGTGCAGCCGCGCCGCGTCCCAGTCGAGGTTGTCCCGGCGCCGGTAGCCCTCCATGAGCTCCCGCTTGGCGACCCAGTCCAGCTCGCCGGCCAGGCTCATCGGGTCGTTCTCCAGGCGCGTGAGGGTGTCCTCCCAGCGGGCCAGGATGTCCTTGGTCTGCTCGTCGGCGTCGTCCCCGAAGCGCTCCTCGACGTACTTGCGGGACAGCTCGAAGTACTCCATCTGGAGCTGCACCGCGGTGAGTGTGCGCCCGCTGCGCAGCGTGATCAGGCGCTTGAGCGTCGGGTCGTGCGAGACCTGGTGCAGGGTGCGCACCGGCTGGTCCACGGCCAGGTCGACCGCGATGAAGCCGTCCTCGATCATGGACAGCACCAGCGCCGTGGTGCCGAGCTTCAGGTAGGTCGAGATCTCGGACAGATTGGCGTCGCCGATGATCACGTGCAGCCTGCGGTACTTCTCGGCGTCCGCGTGCGGCTCGTCGCGGGTGTTGATGATCGGGCGCTTGAGGGTCGTCTCCAGGCCGACCTCGACCTCGAAGTAGTCCGCGCGCTGGCTCAGCTGGAAGCCGTGCTCGTGGCCGTCCTGGCCGATGCCGACGCGGCCGGCGCCCGCGAAGACCTGGCGGGAGACGAAGAAGGGCGTCAGGTGGCGCACGATGTCCGAGAAGGGGGTCTCCCGCTTCATCAGGTAGTTCTCGTGCGTGCCGTAGGAGGCGCCCTTGTTGTCGGTGTTGTTCTTGTAGAGGTGGATCGGCTGGGCACCGGGCAGCTGGGCGGCGCGTTCGGCGGCCTCGGCCATGATGCGCTCGCCGGCCTTGTCCCAGAGCACGGCGTCGCGCGGGTTGGTGACCTCGGGGGCGCTGTACTCCGGATGGGCGTGGTCGACGTAGAGCCGGGCACCGTTGGTGAGGATCACATTGGCGAGGCCGATGTCCTCGTCGGTGAGCTGGCTGGCGTCGGCGGCCTCCCGGGCCAGGTCGAAGCCTCGCGCGTCGCGCAGGGGGTTCTCCTCCTCGAAGTCCCAGCGGGCCCGGCGGGCCCGGTGCATCGCGGCCGCGTAGGCGTTGACGATCTGGGACGAGGTGAGCATGGCATTGGCGTTCGGGTGGCCGGGGACGGAGATTCCGTACTCCGTCTCGATGCCCATTACTCGCCGTACGGTCATGCGGCCCTCCTTGCCCGGCGGCGTCCCCGGTCGGGGGCGCCGCAGTACCGCTGGCGCTCGGGTGCGTGTGCGGTGCCCGTCCCCGCACTGCGCGACGCGGCGGTACGGAAGAGCCTAGAACGCCTCTGCGCCGGCGGGGAGATCATTTGCGTCATTGCTGTGCTCCAGCCGTGGCCCGAAAAGCACTCGGCTGCGGGTACCCGCTGAGGGCACCCGCAGCCGCCCTTCCTTTTACAGGTACTGACCGGTGTTCGCCACCGTGTCGATGGAGCGTCCGGTGTCCGCGCCCTGCTTTCCGGTGATGAGGGTGCGGATGTAGACGATCCGCTCGCCCTTCTTTCCGGAGATCCGGGCCCAGTCGTCCGGGTTCGTGGTGTTCGGCAGGTCCTCGTTCTCCTTGAATTCGTCCACGCAGGCCTGGAGCAGATGGGAGACGCGGAGACCCTTCTGGTTCTTCTCGAGATAATCCTTGATCGCCATCTTCTTGGCGCGGCCCACGATGTTCTCGATCATGGCGCCGGAATTGAAGTCCTTGAAGTAGAGGACTTCCTTGTCGCCATTGGCGTAGGTGACCTCGAGGAAGCGGTTCTCCTCGGTTTCCGCGTACATCTGTTCCACGGCGGTCTGGATCATGCTCTGGACCGTCATGGCCTTGTCGCCGCCGTGCTCGGCGACGTCGTCGGCGTGCAGCGGGAGCCGCTCGGTGAGGTACTTGCCGAAGATGTCCTTGGCGGCTTCCGCGTCCGGACGTTCGATCTTGATCTTCACGTCGAGCCGGCCGGGCCGCAGGATGGCGGGGTCGATCATGTCCTCACGGTTGGAGGCACCGATCACGACCACGTTCTGCAGCCCCTCCACGCCGTCGATCTCGGCGAGCAGCTGCGGGACGATGGTGTTCTCCACGTCCGAGCTGACGCCGGAGCCGCGGGTGCGGAAGAGGGACTCCATCTCGTCGAAGAAGACGATGACGGGCGTGCCCTCGCTGGCCTTCTCACGGGCCCGCTGGAAGACCAGGCGGATCTGCCGCTCGGTCTCGCCGACGTACTTGTTGAGCAGCTCCGGGCCCTTGATGTTGAGGAAGAAGCTCCTGCCGGCGGCCTGGCCCGTCACCTCGGCGACCTTCTTGGCCAGCGAGTTGGCGACGGCCTTGGCGATCAGCGTCTTGCCGCATCCGGGCGGGCCGTAGAGCAGCACGCCCTTGGGCGGGCGCAGTTCGTGCTCCTTGAACAGGTCGGGGTAGAGGTACGGCAGCTCGACGGCGTCGCGGATGGCCTCGATCTGGTTGCTGAGGCCACCGATCTGCTCGTAGCCGATGTCCGGGACTTCCTCGAGGACGAGCTCCTCGACCTCGCTCTTCGGGACGACCTCGTAGACATAGCCGGAGCGGGGCTCCAGCAGCAGGGCGTCACCCGCGCGGATGGTGGCGTCCAGCAGCGGCTCGGCGAGCCGCACCACCCTCTCCTCGTCGGTGTGACCGAGCACCAGGGCGCGCTCGCCGTCCTCGAGGATCTCCTTGAGGGTGACGATCTCGCCGACGCGCTCGAACTCCATGGCCTCGACCACGTTGAGCGCTTCGTTGAGCAGCACTTCCTGGCCGCGCTGCAGCTCGTCGAGCTCGACGTTCGGGCTGACGTTCACGCGGAGCTTGCGGCCGCCGGTGAAGATGTCGGCGGTGCCGTCCTCGTTCGCCTGCAGGAAGACCCCGAAGCCGGCCGGGGGCTGCGCGAGCCGGTCGACCTCCTCCTTGAGGGCCACGATCTGGTCGCGGGCCTCACGGAGCGTGTTGGCAAGTCGCTCGTTCTGGGCGGAAACGCCGGCCAGGTTGGTCTGCAGCTCGACGATCCGCTCTTCGAGAATCCTCGTGTGTCGCGGAGAGTCGGCGAGCTTGCGTCGCAGGACGGCGATCTCCTGCTCAAGGTAGGCGATCTGCCCGGCCGGGTCGTCGGACCCGCGTCCCGGGCGGATGCCGCGGTTTGTGTCGTCGTCGTGGGCTGCCACGGTCCTCACCTCCTCCAAGGGGAGCTGGACGCTTCCAGACCCTACCTGGGCGGGTGTCGATTGAAACCCCTAGATCACAAAGACGGTCGGGGTGTGTCTGATCTTCACCCTTGCGCTCTCCCTCACGCCAGGGGAATACCCACGGAAGTCGATCGGAACCCAGGCAGAGATAGGGTCGAAGTGTTCAACACCCCTCGGAGCTGGCCGGATTCCCGTGCCGCTCCGGCACTTCGGACGGCAGGAGAGATGGACGTGCAGCAGGAGGCCGGTGTCGGTACGGAGGCCCTGGAGGTCTGGATCGACCAGGACCTGTGCACCGGCGACGGCATCTGCGCCCAGTACGCGCCGGAGGTGTTCGAGCTGGACATCGACGGTCTGGCGTATGTGAAGGGCGCCGACGACGAGCTGCTGCAGGAGAAGGGGGCGGCAACGCCCGTACCGCTGCCGCTCGTCACGGACGTGATCGACTCGGCGAGGGAGTGCCCGGGCGAGTGCATCCACGTACGCCGCGTTTCGGACAGTGTCGAGGTGTACGGCCCCGACGCGGGGTGACGGCGGCGGCACCGTCGGTCATCGCTGTCTGATATCTCACACCGGTGTCACCGCGCTTACCGGTGTCTCACACCCGGCGGGCGTCGGCGGGGCCGGAGCGCACGAACGCGCCGTTGTCCCACTGCCACTTCACCGTCTTGCGCACATCGGGGCAGCAACGGGGCACGTCGGAGGAGGAGTAGCCGAGCACGGTGGCGCCGATGACGCCGCCCCGCACGGTGAAGTCGTCGACGTTGGTCTGGTCCTTGGGGTCGACGAGGGTGGCCACCACGCGCGGTTCGCCGCTGCCGGCGGCCCGGGTGAGGACGTAGAGGCCGTCGGGCGGGGTGCCCATGGGGGAGTCGCAGTGGACCGCGGCGACCGTCTCGGGGCGCCCGTCGCCGTCCAGGTCCCCGGACGCCTTCTGCTTCACGACGGGTTTCACCGGTCCGCAGTCGAGCGGGAACTTCACGGCCCCGGGATCGGGCGGGGCGATGTGCGCGGGGGCGCTCTTCGGCTTGGCGCCGGGGGTCTGGGCGGCGGTGGCGGCGTCGGGCTGGAGGACCGAGGAGAGCGCCACGACTCCGGCGACGGCCGTTGCGGTGGCGACCCAGTGGATGGGGCGGGTGTGGGTGTGGGCGAGCTCCGGAACGGCGGATGGCTGCACGAGGAGTGTCTCCTGTGAGGGCTGTGCCGGTGGGGGTGGCCAGCATGGTGCCACACGTCACAGTCCGTGGGAACGGCGGGGTGCGCAGTTGTGATGCGCCGGTCCGCACGGGCGGTGCGGTGAGGGCCGGCTCGGCCCGTGCAACGCGGCGGCGCCGTGCCGCAGTTCCCGGCCCGGGGGCGGAACTGCGGCACGGCGCCGGTGCGTTGACGGTGTGCCGGGCGGCGTCAGCGGGCGGTGCCACCGCCGGCGTTGGGGCCCGTGTAGTCCTCGCCGTAGGCGCCCTTGGCGGGGCGGCGGCGGCGCATGGGCGGCTCGACGCCGTCGGCGAGGCGGCGGGCGGTGAGCAGGAAGCCGGTGTGGCCGATCATCCGGTGGTCCGGGCGCACGGCCAGGCCCTCGATGTGCCAGTTGCGGATCATCGTCTCCCAGGCGGTCGGCTCGTTGAAGCAGCCGATCTCGCGGATGGACTCCACGGTCCGGGCGAGCTGGGTGGTGGTGGCGACGTAGCAGCACAGGATGCCGCCCGGGACGAGCGCCTTGGAGACGGCCTCCAGGCACTCCCAGGGGGCGAGCATGTCGAGGATGACCCGGTCGACGTCCGTGTCGGACAGGTGGTCCTGGAGGTCGCCGACGGTCAGCTGCCAGGCCGGGTGCGGGCCGCCGAAGTAGCGCTCGACGTTCTGCCTGGCGATCTCGGCGAAGTCCTCGCGGCGTTCGTAGCTGTGCAGCATGCCCTGGTCGCCGATGGCGCGCAGCAGGAAGCTGCTGAGCGAGCCGGAGCCGACGCCGGCCTCGACGACGCGCGCGCCGGGGAAGATGTCGGCGAAGGCGAGGATCTGCCCCGCGTCCTTCGGGTAGACGACGGCTGCCCCGCGGGGCATGGACAGGACGTAGTCGGGGAGCAGGGGGCGCAGCGCGAGGTAGGCGACGTTCCCGGTGGTGCGGACAACGCTTCCCTCGGGAGCGCCGATCAGTTCGTCGTGCGGGAAGGAACCTTTGTGGGTGTGGAAGTTCTTCCCGGCCTCGAGCGTGAACGTGTAGTGGCGGCCCTTGGGGTCGGTCAGCTGTACCTGGTCCCCGACCTTGAAGGGCCCGCGGCGGCGGGCGGCACCGGTCGGTTCGGACATGTGACCAAGCCTAACCGCTCGCCGCGGCCGCTCCGACCACGGTTCAGCTGGGCCGGGCCATGGCCTTGACGAAGGCCCGCTCCACGTCGGCGGCGCTGAGCACGCCGTAGATCTCGCCGGTCTCCTCGACGACCAGGTACTCGGTGGCGGGGGTGTCCCGCAGGGCGTCCAGGAGGTCCTCGCCGGACAGCTCGGCGGAGACGCGCATGCCGTCGGTGAGGTCCTGGGCGAGGGTGCCGACGGGGACCCAGGGGCGGCGGTGCTCGGGCACGCCGACGATGGCGGCCTCGCGGACGATGGCGACGGGGCTGCCCTCGGCGTCGACGACGACCAGGGCGCGGGCCCCGGCGGCGTTGGCGCGGCGCAGGGCCTCGGACAGCGGGGTGTCGGTCTCCACCGGGACGGCCCGGCGGGTGAGGGTGCGGGCGCGCAGCTCGGGCAGGTGCTCGCGCAGCCGGGCCATGCGCAGGCTGTTGCCGGCGCCGGTCCAGATGATCGCGGCGAGGATCGCGGCGAGCAGGGCGTCCAGCACGGTGTCCATGCCGACGCTGTCCTCGGCGGCGGAGCCCAGGGCGCCGGACTGGGTGAGCAGCGGCAGGCCGATCAGCACGGAGACGGCGAGGGCGCGGCCGACCCAGGCGGCGGCGACGGTGCCGGTCATGGGTTTGCCGCTGATCTTCCACACGACGGCACGGAGCATGCGTCCGCCGTCCAGCGGGAGGCCCGGCAGGAGGTTGAAGGCGGCCACGATGAGGTTGGAGATCATCAGGCCGGCCAGCAGGACACCGGGGACGGTGCCGGGGTCGACGGCGAGCAGGGCCAGGTAGAAGAGTCCGGACAGCACCAGCGAGAGCAACGGCCCGACGAAGGCCAGCACGAACTCCCGGCCGGGGGTCTCGGCCTCCTTCTCGATCTCGGAGACACCGCCGAAGAACTGCAGCTGGATCCGGCGGACCGGGAGCTTGAAGCGGAGGGCGGCGAGCGTGTGGGCCAGCTCGTGGACCAGGACGGAGGCGTAGAAGGCGACGGCGAAGAACAGGGAGACCAGGTAGCTGGCGGCCCCGAGCTCGGGCAGCACGCGGTCGACCTGCCCGCCGAACACCCAGGTGATCAGCACGGCGACGAGGAACCAGCTGGGCGCCACATAGACGGGCACACCGAACGGCCGCCCCATCAGCAGCCCGCCGCGCCGGGACGACTCGGGCGGGCTTCCCTTCTCACCCGTGTTGCCGGAGTGCGCGGGGGTCCGCCCGGAGGATCCGGAGGGACCGGGTGCGGGTCCGGCGGGGCCGGCTCCGGCGGGGGTGTGCCGGGGAGCGGGGCCCTGGGTGTCGTCGTGGCGGGGGGTGCCCGGGGTGTCGCGGCGACCAGGGGCCGCCGTGCCATGGTTCTGGTGACCGCCGGTGTGCGGAGTCTCGTGGGTGTCGTGGCGGCCGGGGTCCCCACTGTCCTGGGGGCCGTGACCGGCATTGTCCTGGGGGCCGTGACCGGCGGCCTGCGGACTGACGTGGGAGTCGTGCCGGGCGTCGGGGGCGCGGTGGGCCCCCGCGGGGCCATCGGCGGTCTCGGTCCGCCCCGGGTCGCCGGCGCCTGGCCGGGCCTGCGGCTCGCGCGGCGGAACGGCACCGGGCCCGGCCGCATCCGTCCGGCCGGCCTCGCGACGCGGCCCACCGTGCCCGTCGGAGCCGGCACCATGACGCCCGCCCCGCTCGTCGTCGCCTGTTCCCGCCGCACCAGGACCGGCCGTCTCGTCGCCGGGCGCACCGTCCGCACGTCGGGCGACAGCGCCCGGCGAGGTGTTGTCGGGCCGCGTGACAGGGGCAGGAGCCGCGTCCCACGCGCCGGACACGCCGTCTTTCCGCGGGGCGGCCGCATTCTGCGCGACGGTCTCGTCCGAGGGCGAAGCCGTGCCGGCATCCGCACCACCGGACATGCCGCCAGGCCGATGCGCGGCCGCGGCCGCGTCATCGGTCGGCTCGGCAGCATCAGCCCCGGTGGACCGGGTGCCGGACGCCCCGTCCGTCGCCGCAGCGGCCCCAGGCCGCGCGGCGGAGTCGTCCGGGCGGGACGCGCCGCCGGACCCGGCGTCAGCAGATGCCCGGCCCGGCCGGTGGGCAGCGGCGCCCGTGATCTCGGTTCCCTCGGCGGAATCCGGCCCGGAATCCCGCCCGGCGAGGCCGGAGTCGGTCACCGCGCCATGGGGCGCGTTCGGCACCGCCGGGCCGGCTGCGGGGCCGGGCTTTTCGAATTGCTCGGGGGCGGCCGGGGGCGCAGGGATGGCCGGGTCGGGGGCCGGAGGGATGGGCTTCTGGTGGTGCTCGGCCGACTTGTCGTTGCCGGGCCGCGGCTGCCCGCGCCCGCCGCTTACGTCCACCGGTGTCCCCTCGTTCGCTGCGTCTCCCGCGCCTGCCGGACGGGAGGTCTCGAGTCGATGGTATGCGGCCGTCGCCGCCCGTCTCGCCTCGGCACCCCTGTCGTTCTCCGCCCGCGACCGCACCTCTCGCTCCCCTCCTTTCCCTCCTCGCCCCTGCGTACCCCTCCATGCTCCTCCGTCCTCCCGCGTCCTCGCGCGTCCTGCTGCGTAACGCCCACGGCCGCCCGCGTCACTGTCGGTGGCGGGTCGTATGGTCTGTGGTCATGGAGACGAGCACCGAGGACGCGCACCAGTGCGACGAGAGCGTGGTCATGCCGCGGGACGAGCCGGACGTGCCGGCCGGTGTCCCCGCCATACCGCCCGCCTCGCTGTCCCCCTCGCGTGCGAGCGACTTCATGCGCTGCCCGCTGCTGTACCGGTTCCGGGTGATCGACCGGCTGCCGGAGAAGCCCAGCGAGGCGGCGACCCGGGGCACGCTGGTGCACGCGGTGCTCGAGCGGCTGTTCGACGCCCCGGCGGCCGAGCGGACCGCGCCCCGGGCCAAGGCGCTGATCCCGGCCCAGTGGGACCGGCTGCGCGAATCCCGGCCGGAGGTCCTGGAGCTGTTCGCCGACGACCCGGAGGGCGAGCGGCTGGCGCGCTGGCTCGCGGAGGCGGAGGCGCTGATCGAGCGGTGGTTCACGCTGGAGGACCCGAGCCGGCTGGAGCCCGCGGAGCGGGAGCTGTTCGTCGAGGCGGAGCTGGAGTCGGGGCTCGTCCTGCGCGGCATCATCGACCGGGTGGACGTGGCGCCCACCGGCGAGGTGCGCATCGTCGACTACAAGACGGGCAAGGCGCCCCGCCCGGAGTACGCGGAGGACGCCCTGTTCCAGATGAAGTTCTACGCGCTGGTGGTGTGGCGGCTGAAGGGCGTGGTCCCGCGCCGGCTGCAGCTGGTGTATCTGGGCAGCGGCGAGGTGCTCACCTACGACCCGGTCCCGGCCGATCTGCAGCGGGTGGAGCGCAAGCTGCTGGCGCTGTGGGAGGCGATCCGCCGGGCGACTCAGACGGGTGACTGGCGGCCGAGTCCCACGAAGCTGTGCGGCTGGTGCGACCACCAGGCGCTCTGCCCGGAGTTCGGCGGTACTCCCCCGCCGTATCCGCTGCCGGTGAGGGCGGCCGGGTCCGGCGGGCCTCAACAGGGCAGAATGGGGCCGGACTAGCGAGAAGGAGACTTACGTGGCCATCCGCGTCCTACTGGTCGACGACCAGCCGCTGCTGCGTACGGGCTTCCGGATGATCCTGGAGGCCGAGCAGGACATCGCGGTCGTCGGCGAGGCCGGTGACGGCCTCCAGGCCCTTGACCAGGTGCGTGCCCTGCAGCCCGATGTGGTGCTGATGGACATCCGCATGCCGCGGATGGACGGGGTGGAGGCGACCCGGCAGATCACCGGCCCGGAGCGGAACGGCCCGGCCAAGGTACTGGTGCTGACGACGTTCGACCTGGACGAGTACGTGGTGGAGGCGCTGAAGGCGGGGGCCAGCGGCTTCCTGCTGAAGGACGCCCCGGCCAACGAACTGGTGCAGGCGATCCGGGTGGTGGCGGCCGGTGAGGCGATGCTGGCCCCGAGCATCACCAGGCGGCTGCTGGACAAGTACGCGACGCATCTGCCCTCGGGCGAGGAGCCGGTGCCGGACACGCTGCACACGCTGACCGACCGTGAGGTCGAGGTGCTGAAGCTGGTGGCGCGCGGCCTGTCGAACGCGGAGATCGCGGCGGATCTGTTCGTCAGCGAGACGACCGTGAAGACGCATGTGGGCCATGTGCTGACCAAGCTGGGCCTCAGGGACCGGGTGCAGGCGGCGGTGTACGCCTACGAGAGCGGGCTGGTGCGTCCCGGCGCGCAGTGACCCCGGGCTCGGGTGACGGCCCAAGTCACAACGCGTCAGGGCCAGGCGTCAGAACGAGGCAGGGCGCCCCTTCCCGTGCGGAAGGGGCGCCCTGTTGCCGTTGCCGGGCCGTGGCCCGCTCAGACCTCGCTCTTGCTGATCTCCCAGAAGCGGAAGACGGTGGAGGCGTCGAGGCAGTACTCGAGCCCGGCGACGCCGTCGCGGACGACCGCGTACTGCTTGCCCTGCCACACCGGGAGGACGGGCAGTTCGTCGGCGACGATGTCCTGGAGCCGGCCGAACTCCTGGTCGGTGGCGGAGCGGTCATCCTCGGCGGCGGTGCTGGGGATCAGCGTGCCGGTGATGGTGTCGTTCTCGTAGTTGTTGTTCAGGACGTTGCCCTTGCCGAAGAAGGGGGCGGTGAAGTTGTCGGCGTCGGGGTAGTCGGGCACCCAGCCCTTGACGTAGACGCCGTACTTGCCGGCCTCGATGTCCTTCTCGTACTGCTCGAAGTCGACGGACTTCATCTGGGCGTCGAACAGGCCGGAGTCGTTGAGCTGCTTGGCGATCGCGGCGAGTTCCTGGTCGGTGGCCGGGCCGTAGCGGGACGGGGTGGACCAGAGGGTGAGCTTCACCTTGCCGGTGATGCCCTCCTCGGCGAGCGCCGCGGCGGCCTTGGCCTTGGAGGGGCGGTCGCCGTAGGTGTCGAAGAAGGCGGTGTTGTGGCCGCCGATACCGGCCGGGATGATCGAGTACAGCGGGGTGGCGGTGCCCTGGTAGACGTCCTGGATCAGGGCGTCGCGGTCGAGCAGGTGGGCGATGGCCTTGCGCACGCCGAGCTTGCCGGTGACCGGGTGGTCCATGTTGAACACCAGGTGCTGGACCTCGGCGCTGCTGCCCTCTATGACCTCGATGGCGCCGGTGCCGTCGTCGGACTTCTCCAGGTCGGAGACGGCCTCGGCGGTGAGGCCTCGGTAGGCGACGTCGACCTCGGCGTTCTGCACGGCCTTCTTCAGGGCGTCCTGGTCCCCGTGGAAGAACCTCAGCGTGACGCCGGTGTTCTTGGGCTCGACGGTGCCCTTGTAGTGCTCGTTGACGGAGAAGACGGCTTCCTTGTCGGTGAAGGAGTCCAGCTTGTAGGGGCCGGAGCCGACCGCCTTGCCGTCCTCGCGCAGCCCGTTGGCGTCGTACTCGCGGTGGTTGACGATGGAGCCGGCACCTGAGGCGATCTTGCTCGGGAAGGTGGCGTCGGGCGTGTTGAGGCGGAAGACGACGGTCTTGTCGTCCGGGGTCTCCACCTTCTCCAGGCTCGGGAACATGATCGCCGGGCCGTCGGGGTCGTCGATCTTCAGCATGCGGTCGAAGGAGAACTTGACGTCCTTCGAGGTGAGCGGGTCACCGTTGCTGAACCTCAGCCCGTCCTTCAGGGTGCACGTGTAGACCTTGGTCCCGGTGCCCTGGAACGAGCATTCCTGGGCGGCCTCCGGCTGCGGTTCGGTGGCTCCCTTGGGGAAGCTGAGCAGCGACTGGAAGACGTTGTTGAACAACAGCCAGGAGCCCGGGTCGTAGCCCGAGGCGGGGTCGGTGGCGAGGACGTCGTCGGACATGCCGACGACGACGTTGTTGCCGTCGTCCCCCGAGTCGCCGTTCTCCGATCCGCAGCCGGTCAGCAGGCCGGAGGCGAGTACTGCCGCGATCGGCAGGACCCGCCACTGGTTGCGCAGGTTCACGTGTGTGCCTTGTCGTTCGTTGCTTCGGATCCCGGGCCACGTCCTCGCCCGGGACCAGGACGGTCCGTCAGCCGCTCACTCCGCGGCCGAGCTCCCACAGCTGGAGCGTGGAGGAGGAGTTGAGGGCGTAGGCGGTGCCGGTGATGTCGTCGCGGGCGGCGACGTACTGGTTGCCCTGCCACAGCGGCAGGACCGGCACGTCCTCGGCCACGGTGTTCTGCATCGCCGTCAGGCTTCCGGCCGCGGACAGCCGGTCGGCCTGGCGGCGCGACTGGGGAATCAGCTTCTTCTGGATCTCGGCGTTGGAGTACGGCGAGTTGAGGAAGTTGTCCTCGTCCAGGAAGGGAGCGAGGAAGTTGTCGGCGTCGGGGAAGTCGGGGAACCAGCCCATCCCGTAGACGTCGTACTTGCCCTTGAGCTCGGCGGGGCGGAACGTCGACCAGGGCTCGCCCTCGATGCCGGCCTTGAACAGGCCGCTGTCGTTGAGCTGCTTCTGGAGCTGCTCGAACTCCTTCTTGGTGGCCGGTCCGTAGTGGTCGGTGGTGTAGTGCAGCGTCAGTTCGACCGGCGTGGAGACGCCGGCCTGCTCCAGCAGGGCGCGGGCCTTGGCGGTGCTGGGCTCGCCGTACTTGTTGAAGAACGAGTTGGAGTGGCCGGTGACGCTGGCCGGGACCAGGGAGAACAGCGGCTCGGCCTGGCTGCCGTAGACCTTGGAGACGAGTTCGCCGCGGTCGACGATCTGCGCCATGGCCTGGCGGACGGCCTTGCTCTTGACCGGTCCCGCCTCGGTGTTGAAGCCCAGGTAGTGGATCTCCAGGCCGGGCAGCTCGACCAGGTCGATGTCGTCGTCGGCGTTGCCGGAGAGCTCCTTGATCTGCTCGGGCGACATCGTGCGGCTCATGACGTCGATGTCATTCTTCTCCAGCGCCTCGCCCATGGCGTCGGCGCTGTCGAAGGAGACCATCACGACCTTCTCGTTGTTCACCTTCAGAGCGCCCTTGTAGTCAGGGTTCTTGGTGAAGGTGGCGCGGACCAGCTCGTCGTGCTCGGCCTCGATGTCCACGGTGTAGGGGCCGGAGCCGTCGACCTCGAAGCCCTCGCGCAGCCTCTCCTTGGCGTAGTCGTCCGGGTCGACGATGCCGGCGACCGGGGTGGACAGCTTGTACGGGAAGGTGGCGTCGGCGGTCTTGAGGTGGAAGATGACCTCGCGGTCGCCCTGGGTCTCCACGGTGTCGATGGTGGACAGCAGGGCGGAGACGCCGCTGTCGGCCTTCAGGGAGCGGGCCCGGTCGATGGAGTACTTCACATCGGCGGCGGTGACGGGGTCGCCGTCGGCGAAGGTCAGGCCGTCGCGCAGGGTGCAGCTGTAGCGCTCGTTGCCGGCGTCGGTGAAGCCGCAGGACTCGGCCGCCTCGGGCACCGGCTCGCCCTCGCCGCGCGGCTGGACCATCAGCGTCTGCACGGTCTGGCGGAGGATGTTCCAGGTGTCCACGCCGTAGGCGTAGGCGGGGTCCAGGGGCGCGGGCGTCTCCTCGGAGGCGGTGAACCGGTCCGTGGTGCCGACGACGATCGCGTCGCCGTCGGTGCGCCCGCTCTCGGTGTCACCGCAGGCGGCGAGCACCGGTGCGAGCAGGCCGAGTGCGGCCGCAGGCACCAAAGTCTTCCGGTTCATGCTCGGGTTTCTCCACAGCTGTCGACTCCGTGTATCCGGCATGCAGGGGTGGCGCAGCGGACCACGGCGTTGGGGGCGATGTTCTCGCGATGAGGTTAGTCCGCACCCGCAGAAGGGTTCGCAGTCACCGGAGTTGGGCCCTCATCACGCAGCGGAACCGGGTGTGGACGCATCGGTAAAGGCGCCCCGGGAAGGATTCGTACAGCCGCCACCCAATCGGGACACAAGGGCACACCGGCGACCGCCGAAAAGGGGCGGACAGCACATGCCGCCCCCGCCGGCGGCCCCCGTGAACGTGGCGAAAATCACAGCAAAAACAGGGTCGGTGGTACTGGAAATCATCCGCGGTTGAGCGGCCGAATTTCCTCGCACAGATGTGCTGACGGCCATGGAGTGTCCGGGTGGAAATTACCTGCGCAAGGCCGGTTGCACGCTGGGTGAACGGTCAGAGCATTTCCGTCATCAGGCCATGCAGAAATGACAGGTTCACGACTTCCAGCGAGGGAACGACGGTACGGCCGGCGGCGGGCAGGATCGGCGCGACGGAGGGCACGGCGACGACCTGGCAGCCGGCCGCCTCGGCGGAGGCCACTCCGGTCGCGGTGTCCTCGACGACGGCGCACCGCATCGGGTCCGCGCCCAGCCCGGCGGCGGCCGCCAGGTAGGGGTCGGGGTGCGGCTTGGTGCGCGGGACCTCGTCGCCCGCGACCGACAGCGCGAAGTGGTGCGAGCCGAGGACGGACAGCACGCGGTCGATGATGCGCCGGTGGGAGGCGGAGACGAGCGCCGTGGGGATCTCGTACTCGCGCAGTTCGGCGAGCAGCCGGGCGGCGCCGGGCATCAGCGGCAGGGCCTGGCCGATGCGCTGCTCGAACCCGTCGTTGAGCAGCACCGTGAGTTCTTCGAGCGAGATGTCGGCGCCGGTCGCCTCGATCAGGAACCCCGCACTGCGGGTCATCGGCCCGCCGACCACGACATGGCGCCAGGATTCGTCGAGGGTGTGGCCGAGGGAGGCGAAGACCTCGCACTCGACGTCCCACCAGAAGCCCTCGGTGTCCACCAGCGTGCCGTCCATGTCGAGGAGCACGGCCTGCAGGGCGGAGCCCTCGGCCGTCCGGGTACCGAGCGCGGGGACCGTACTGGTCATCCACGTACCTCCTTCACAGGGACGATCAGGCCGGTTCCCCATGCGGGAACCGGCCTGCAGTGGACCGACCAGTGTACGTCGTGTGCCGGACGAACGCCTCTTGCCGCGCGGGGGCCCGCTGACGGGGCCCCGGCGGGCTCTCAGCGGGCGTTGAAGTACTTGGCCTCCGGGTGGTGGATCACGATGGCGTCGGTGGACTGCTCGGGGTGCAGCTGGAACTCCTCGGACAGATGGACGCCGATGCGTTCCGGCTGGAGCAGGTCGGCGATCTTGGCGCGGTCCTCCAGGTCGGGGCAGGCGCCGTAGCCGAGGGAGAAGCGGGCGCCCCGGTACTTCAGGGCGAACATGTCCTCCATCTCGGCGGGGTCCTCCCCCGCGAAGCCCAGCTCGGAGCGGACCCGGGCGTGCCAGTACTCGGCGAGCGCCTCCGCAAGCTGCACGGACAGCCCGTGCAGCTCCAGGTAGTCGCGGTAGGCGTTGGCCTCGAACAGCCGCGCGGTCTCCTCGCCGATGCGGGAGCCGACGGTGACGACCTGGAGGCCGACGACGTCCTTCTCGCCGGACTCCTCCGGGCGGAAGAAGTCGGCCAGGCACAGCCTGCGGCCGCGGCGCTGGCGCGGGAAGGTGAAGCGGGTGCGCTCGTTGCCCTGCTCGTCGAGGATGATCAGGTCGTCGTCCTTGGAGACGCACGGGAAGTAGCCGTAGACCACGGCCGCCTCCAGCAGGTTCTCCCTCTGGAGCTTGTCCAGCAGGCCGCGCAGCCGGGGCCGGCCCTCGGTCTCGACGAGCTCCTCGTAGGTCGGGCCCTCGCCGGTGCGGGCCTGCTTCAGCCCCCACTGCCCCTTGAACAGGGCGCCCTCGTCGATCCAGCTCGCGTACTCCTTGAGCTGGATGCCCTTGACCACGCGGGTGCCCCAGAACGGCGGGGTGGGCACCGGGTTGTCGGTGGCGACGTCGGACCGGACGTGCCCGGCCTCGGGGCGCTCCTCGACCTCGACGGTGGCCGCGCGGACGCGCCGCTGGCGCAGCTCGGGCAGCTTGGCGCCGGGCACGCCGCGCTTGATGCCGATGAGGGCGTCCATCAGGCGCAGGCCCTCGAAGGCGTCGCGGGCGTAGCGGACCTCGCCCTGGTAGAGCTCGTGCAGGTCCTGCTCGACATAGGCGCGGGTGAGGGCGGCGCCGCCGAGGATGACCGGGTACCGGGCGGCGAGGCCGCGCTGGTTCAGCTCCTCCAGGTTCTCCTTCATGATCACCGTGGACTTCACCAGCAGCCCGGACATGCCGATCACATCGGCCTGGTGCTCCTCGGCCGCCTCCAGGATCGCCGAGACCGGCTGCTTGATGCCGAGGTTGACCACGTTGTAGCCGTTGTTCGACAGGATGATGTCGACCAGGTTCTTGCCGATGTCGTGCACGTCGCCGCGGACGGTGGCCAGCACGATGGTGCCCTTGCCGGCCTCGTCGGTCTTCTCCATGTGTGGCTCGAGGTGGGCCACCGCGGCCTTCATCACCTCGGCGGACTGGAGCACGAACGGCAGCTGCATCTGCCCGGAGCCGAACAGCTCGCCGACGACCTTCATGCCGTCGAGCAGCGTGTCGTTGACGATGTCCAGGGCCTTGCGGGTCTTGAGCGCCTCGTCGAGGTCGTCCTCGAGGCCGTTGCGCTCGCCGTCGATGATGCGCCGCTTCAGGCGCTCCTCCAGCGGCAGCGCGGCCAGCTCCTCCGCCTTGCCCGCCTTCAGGGACTTGGCGGTGGCGCCCTCGAAGAGCTGCATCAGCTTCTGCAGCGGGTCGTAGCCCTCGCTCCGCCGGTCGTAGATGAGGTCGAGGGCGGTGCTGACCTCCTCCTCGCTGAACCGGGCGATGGGCAGGATCTTGCTCGCGTGCACGATCGCCGAGTCCAGGCCCGCCTTGACGCACTCGTCGAGGAAGACGGAGTTCAGCAGGATGCGGGCGGCGGGGTTGAGGCCGAAGGAGATGTTGGACAGGCCGAGCGTGGTCTGCACGCGCGGGTGACGCCGCTTGAGCTCGCGGATGGCCTCGATGGTGGCGACGCCGTCCCTGCGGGACTCCTCCTGCCCGGTGCAGATGGTGAAGGTCAGGCAGTCGACGAGGATGTCCTCCTCGCGGATGCCCCAGTTGCCGGTGAGGTCGGCGATCAGGCGTTCGGCGATCTCGACCTTCTTCTCGGCGGTGCGGGCCTGGCCCTCCTCGTCGATGGTGAGCGCGATCAGCGCGGCGCCGTGCTCCTTGGCGAGCCGGGTGACCTGCGCGAAGCGGGAGTCGGGTCCGTCGCCGTCCTCGTAGTTGACCGAGTTGATCACGGCGCGTCCGCCGAGCTTCTCCAGGCCCGCCCGGATGACGTCCACCTCGGTGGAGTCCAGCACGATCGGCAGGGTGGAGGCGGTGGCGAAGCGGCCGGCCAGCTCGCGCATGTCGGCGACGCCGTCGCGGCCGACGTAGTCGACGCACAGGTCGAGCATGTGCGCGCCCTCGCGGATCTGCTCGCGGGCCATCTCCACGCAGTCGTCCCAGCGGCCGTCCAGCATGGCCTCGCGGAACTTCTTCGAGCCGTTGGCGTTGGTGCGCTCGCCGATGGCCAGGTAGGAGGTGTCCTGGCGGAACGGCACCGACTGGTAGAGGGAGGCGGCGCCCGGCTCGGGCTGCGGGTCGCGCTCCGGCGGGGTCACGCCCCGCACCCGCTCCACCAGCTGGCGCAGGTGCTCGGGGGTGGTGCCGCAGCAGCCGCCGACCAGGGACAGGCCGTAGTCGTGGACGAAGGCCTCCTGGGCGTCGGCCAGGCCCTTGGCGTCGAGCGGGAAGTGGGCGCCGTCCTTGGTGAGGACGGGCAGGCCGGCGTTGGGCATGCACAGCAGCGGGATGCGCGAGTGCCGGGCGAGGAAGCGCAGGTGCTCGCTCATCTCGGCGGGGCCGGTGGAGCAGTTCAGGCCGATCATGTCGATGCCGAGCGGCTCCAGCGCGGTCAGCGCGGCCCCGATCTCGCTGCCGAGCAGCATGGTGCCGGTGGTCTCGAAGGCCATGGAGGCCAGCAGCGGCACCTCGGTGCCGGTCGCCTCCATCGCCTTGCGGGCGCCCAGGATGGACGCCTTGGTCTGCAGCAGGTCCTGGGTGGTCTCCACGATCAGCGCGTCGGCGCCGCCCGCGAGCAGGCCCTCGGCGTTGGCCTGGTAGCCGTCGCGGATGGTGCCGTAGTCGATGTGGCCCAGGGTGGGCAGCTTGGTGCCGGGGCCGATGGAGCCGAGCACCCAGCGGGTGCGGCCGTCGCGGGCGGCGTGCTCGTCGGCCACCTCGCGGGCGATCCGGGCACCCGCCTCGGACAGCTCGTACACCCGGTCGGAGATGTCGTACTCCGCCATTGCGGTGTGGTTGGCGCCGAACGTGTTGGTCTCGACGCAGTCGACTCCGGCGTCGAAGTACTCGGAGTGGACCGAACGGACGATGTCGGGGCGGGTCAGGTTCAGGATCTCGTTGCAGCCCTCGAGGTTCTGGAAGTCCTCGAGCGTGGGGTCCTGGGCCTGGAGCATGGTGCCCATCGCTCCGTCGGCTACGACCACTCGGGTGGCGAGCGCCTCGCGGAGTTCGGACACACGGGTCCTGCTGTCGGCGGTAGGGGTGGGCGGCAACGAGGCCATGAAAGGGGCTCCCTCAGGTGCGACGGCTGTCGGCTTTGCGCCTGCCCGGAAGTCACTGGGGGACTTCCCCGGCGCAGGCGCACGCCGTCAGGGTATCCGGGACCGCGCCCTGATGTTCAGAGCGTCCACGGGGCGGACGATGATGGCCGGCGGCGGCGTGTGCGGCAGATGACGCAACGGATCTCGCACGACCATTAGCGAGAGGTCGGCATGGACCGGTAGTGTTCGACATTGCCGAACAGCGGCAGCGACGTCGCACGTCGACGCTCGAAGGGGACGGAGGCAGTACGGCGATGGCACGGAACATCCAGTCGCTCGAACGGGCGGCGGCGATGCTGCGGCTGCTCGCGGGCGGCGAGCGACGGCTCGGTCTGTCGGACATCGCCTCGTCGCTGGGCCTCGCCAAGGGCACCGCCCACGGGATACTCCGCACCCTTCAGCAGGAGGGCTTCGTCGAGCAGGACGAGGCCTCCGGCCGCTATCAGCTGGGCGCGGAGCTGCTGCGCCTGGGCACCACCTACCTGGACGTGCACGAGCTGCGGGCGCGGGCGCTGGTGTGGACGGACGACCTGGCCCGCTCCAGCGGCGAGAGCGTCTATCTGGGCGTGCTGCACCAGCAGGGCGTACTGATCGTGCACCACGTCTTCCGGCCCGACGACAGCCGGCAGGTGCTGGAGATAGGCGCCATGCAGCCCCTGCACTCCACGGCGCTGGGCAAGGTGCTCTCCGCCTACGACCCGGTGGCGCACAGCGAGGCGATCGAGGCCGACCGCAAGGCGTTCACCGAGCGGACCGTGTGCGACCTGAACGCCTTCGAGAGCATCCTCGACCTCACCCGGGCGCGCGGCTACGCGGCGGACGTGGAGGAGACCTGGGAGGGCGTCGCCTCCATCGCGGCGCCGATACACGACCGGCGGCGCATGCCGGTGGGCGCGGTGGGCATCACCGGCGCCGTGGAACGGGTGTGCCGGACCGACGAGGAGGGAGCGCTGCGCCCCGAGCTGATCGCGGCGGTGCGGGACTGCGCCCGCGCCGTGTCGCGGGATCTGGGCGCCGGGCGCTTCTGAGCGGGCCCGGCGCGTACGGGGCCACTGCGGGGCACGAGGACCGGAATGCCGTACGGCGTTCCGGCTCCGGCCGCACCCTGAGACGGATATACCGGGCCCAGGGTGACAGGTTCCACCCGTAGATCAATAACTCACGGCAATCAATAACGATCGCACTTTCGATAACCAGACTCTTGACGCACGTCTTACGCCGGGCAAGACTCCCGTCCATCGGTCGGCATTGTCGAACACCTACCGGCAATACGCGCTAGAGTGTGGCAACGCCAAGGGCCGGCTTCGCTCTCACCCCTCGAGGGCGCCGCTCCCCGGTGGGACCCGGGGGTCGGCTTCCCTGGACGTAAGGACAAAGGAGTCGCGGGTGTCCAGCTCCGACATCTTCATCGGCGAGACCATCGGTACCGCCATACTCATCCTGCTCGGCGGCGGCGTGTGTGCCGCCGTGACGCTGAAGGCCTCCAAGGCCCGTAACGCCGGCTGGCTCACCATCGCCTTCGGCTGGGGCTTCGCCGTCATGACGGCGGTGTACATCGCCGGTCCCATGTCCGGCGCACACCTCAACCCGGCCGTGACCGTGGCTCTCGCCATCAAGGACGGCGAGTGGTCGAACGTTCCGACCTACTTCGCCGGAGAGTTCCTCGGCGCGATGATCGGTGCGGCACTGGTCTGGGTGGCCTACTACGGCCAGTTCCACGCCCACCTCACCGACAAGGAGATCGTCGGCGGTCCGGGGGCGCAGGCCACCGCCGCCAAGTCGGTCGAGGCCCAGGAACAGGGGGCGGGCCCGGTGCTCGGCATCTTCTCCACCGGCCCGGAGATCCGCCACGCGGTGCAGAACCTGGCCACGGAGATCATCGGCACCGTCGTTCTGCTGCTCGCCGTGCTCACCCAGGGCCTCAACGCCGAGGGCAACGGCCTCGGTGTCCTCGGCGGTCTGATCACGGCGCTCGTGGTCGTCTCGATCGGCCTGTCGCTGGGCGGTCCGACCGGCTACGCCATCAACCCGGCCCGCGACCTCGGCCCCCGCATCGTGCACGCCCTGCTGCCCCTGCCCAACAAGGGCGGCTCCGACTGGGGCTACGCCTGGATCCCGGTGGTCGGTCCGCTGATCGGCGGCGCCATCGCGGCCGGCATCTACAACGTCGCCTTCGCCTGAGCTTCAGTAGAAGCGCCGTACGCAAAGCCCCGTAACCAAGGAACCCCCAGGAGCACACAGTGACCGACGCCCACACCGCCGGCCCGTTCATCGCAGCCATCGACCAGGGCACGACCTCGTCCCGCTGCATCGTCTTCGACCGCGACGGCCGCATCGTCGCCGTCGACCAGAAGGAGCACGAGCAGATCTTCCCCAAGCCGGGCTGGGTCGAGCACGACGCCACCGAGATCTGGACCAATGTGCAGGAGGTCGTCGCCGGTGCTGTGGAGAAGGCCGGCATCACCCGCGACGACATCAAGGCCATCGGCATCACCAACCAGCGCGAGACCACCGTGCTGTGGGACAAGAACACCGGTGAGCCCGTCCACAACGCCATCGTCTGGCAGGACACCCGCACCGACGCCCTGTGCAAGGAGCTCGGGCGCAACGTCGGCCAGGACCGCTTCCGCCGCGAGACCGGCCTTCCCCTCGCCTCCTACTTCGCCGGTCCCAAGGCCCGCTGGCTGCTCGACAACGTCGAGGGCCTCAAGGAACGCGCCGAGGCGGGCGACATCCTCTTCGGCACCATGGACACCTGGGTCATCTGGAACCTGACCGGCGGTGTGAACGGCGGGCGGCACGTCACCGACGTCACCAACGCCTCCCGCACCCTGCTGATGAACCTGCACACCATGCAGTGGGACGAGAAGATCGCCGAGTCCATCGGTGTGCCGCTCACGATGCTCCCGGAGATCCGCTCTTCCGCCGAGGTCTACGGCGAGATCAAGGGCGGCAAGCTGGGCGACCTGCTCGGCGGCATCCCGGTCGCCTCCGCGCTCGGCGACCAGCAGGCGGCGCTGTTCGGCCAGACCTGCTTCTCCGAGGGCGAGACCAAGTCGACGTACGGCACCGGCACCTTCATGGTGATGAACACCGGTGACAAGCTGATCAACTCCTACAGCGGCCTGCTGACCACGGTCGGCTACCAGATCGGCGACCAGAAGCCGGTCTACGCCCTGGAGGGCTCCATCGCCGTCACCGGCTCGCTGGTGCAGTGGATGCGCGACCAGATGGGCCTGATCTCCACCGCCGCCGAGATCGAGACCCTCGCGCTCTCGGTCGAGGACAACGGCGGCGCCTACTTCGTACCGGCCTTCTCCGGCCTGTTCGCCCCGTACTGGCGCGCGGACGCCCGCGGTGTGATCGCCGGCCTGACCCGGTACGTCACCAAGGCGCACCTCGCGCGCGCCGTCCTGGAGGCCACAGCCTGGCAGACGCGGGAGATCGCGGACGCCATGACGAAGGACTCCGGAGTGGAGCTGACCGCCCTCAAGGTCGACGGCGGCATGACCTCCAACAACCTGCTGATGCAGACGCTCTCGGACTTCCTGGACGCCCCCGTGGTGCGCCCGATGGTCGCCGAGACCACCTGCCTCGGCGCCGCATACGCCGCCGGCCTCGCCGTCGGCTTCTGGAACAGCACCGACGACCTGCGCGCCAACTGGCGCCGGGCCGCCGAGTGGACACCCCGCATGGACGCGGAGACCCGCGACCGTGAGTACAAGAACTGGCTCAAGGCCGTCGAGCGGACCATGGGCTGGCTCGAGGACGAGGAGTAAGAACCCGACATGACCACTCAGTCCACCCTGCAGTCCATACCTGCTCTGGGCACGCGCCCGGCCTCCGGCTCGAACCCGAGCCGGGCCGAGACCAGGGAGCAGCTTGCCAAGGCGTCGTACGACCTTCTCGTCATCGGCGGCGGCATTCTGGGCATCTCCACCGCCTGGCACGCCGCGCAGTCCGGCCTCAGGGTGGCTCTGGTGGACGCCGGCGACTGGGCCGGCGCCACCTCCTCCGCCTCCTCCAAGCTGCTCCACGGCGGTCTGCGCTACCTGCAGACCGGCGCGGTGAAGCTGGTGGCGGAGAACCACTTCGAGCGCCGTGCGGTCTCCCGCCAGGTGGCCCCCCACCTGGCGAATCCGCTGACCTTCTACCTCCCCGTGTACAAGGGCGGGCCGCACGGCGCGGCGAAGCTCGGGGCCGGTGTGTTCGCCTACTCCGCGCTCTCCGCCTTCGGTGACGGCGTCGGCCACCTGCTCAGCCCCTCCAAGGCCGCGCAGGACGTCCCCGAGCTGCGCACCGAGAACCTCAAGGCCGTCGCCGTGTACGGCGACGACCAGATGAACGACGCGCGCATGGCGCTGATGACGGTGCGGGCCGCGGCCGACGCGGGCGCCGTCGTCCTCAACCACGCCGAGGTGACGGGGCTGCGCTTCACCCGGGGCCGGGTCACCGGCGCCGAGCTGCGCGACCGGCTCTCCGGCGACGAGTTCGGGGTGAACGCCCGGCTCGTGCTGAACGCGACCGGACCGTGGGTCGACCACCTGCGCCGGATGGAGGACCCCAACGCCGCTCCGTCCATCCGCCTGTCGAAGGGCGCGCACCTGGTCCTGAAGCGGACCTCCCCGTGGCGGGCCGCGCTGGCCACCCCGATCGACAAGTACCGGATCACCTTCGCCCTCCCCTGGGAGGACATGCTGCTGCTCGGCACGACCGACGAGGAGTACGAGGGCGACCCGGCCGAGGTGGCGGTCACCGAGAAGGACGTCTCCCAGATCCTCGACGAGGCCGCCTTCTCCATCCGGGACCAGCAGCTGAAGCGCGACCTGATCACCTACTCCTTCGCCGGCCTGCGGGTGCTGCCGGGCGGTCCCGGCGACACCGCGAAGGCCAAGCGGGAGACCGTGGTGACCGAGGGCCGGGGCGGCATGCTCTCGGTGGCCGGCGGCAAGTGGACCACCTTCCGTCACATCGGCCGGACGGTGATGCGCAAGCTCCAGACGCTGCCGGGCCGGCCGCTGGGCGACGACTTCGAGCCGATCGGCTCGCTGCCGAAGAAGCTGCCGCTGCCCGGCGTCGCCAACCCGCGGGCCGTCGCCCACCGGCTGCTGGTCGACCACCCGGCGCCGGGCCCGCGGATGGCCGCGGACACCGCCAGGCACCTGGCCACCCACTACGGTTCGCTGGCCTTCGACATCGCCCGCCTGGCCAACGAGGACCCGGCGCTCGGCCGGCGCATCCACCCGGACGCGCCGGAGATCTGGGCGCAGGTCGTCTGGGCCCGGGACCACGAGTGGGCCGAGACGGTGGACGACGTGCTGCGCCGCCGCACCACCCTGACGATCCGCGGCCTGGCCACCGACGAGGTCCGGGCGGACGTGCAGGAGATCCTGGACAAGAAGCAGGCGTGAGACCCCGGCTCCCCCGCACGGGAGCCGGTCCGGGGCGGCCCCTCGCCGACGGGGCCGCCCCTTCGCCGTCCGCCTGCTCAGCACCGGCCCGCACCCGCACGACGCGGGCCGGACTCCGTTCGGGAACGACCGGATTGGCCGGTGCCCGCCACCCGGTGTTTCCGTGCGTCCCGCAGGGGCAGTGATGGGGCACTCCCCCTGCGAGGGGGCTGCGGGCGTCCCCTCGGCACGCCGTAAGGTTGGGGGGTACGTGAGGGCTCGTCGGAAGGAGGCCGTGGGTGATCGAGCTCGAGGGGGTTCCCGAGCTGGTCGACCCGGTCATGGTGGCCGCGTTCGAGGGCTGGAACGATGCCGGCGACGCCGCCTCGACCGCGGTCGCGCATCTGGAGCGGGAGTGGAAGGGCGAGGTGTTCGCGGCGCTGGACGCCGAGGACTACTACGACTTCCAGGTGAACCGTCCCACGGTGTTCATGGAGGCCGGTGTCCGCAAGATCACCTGGCCGACGACAAGGTTGTCGGTGGTCCGGGTCGGCGGTGACAAGCCGCGCGACCTGGTGCTGGTCCGGGGCATCGAACCGTCGATGCGGTGGCGCTCGTTCTGCAACGAGCTGCTCGGATTCGCCCATGAGCTCGGCATCGAGCTGGTGGTGATCCTGGGCGCGCTGCTCGGGGACACCCCGCACACCCGTCCGGTCCCGATCAGCGGGACCACCTCCGACGCGGACCTGGCCCGCCGGATGGACCTGGAGGAGACCAAGTACGAGGGTCCGACCGGCATCGTCGGTGTGCTGCAGGAGGCGTGCACGCACGCGGGCGTCCCGGCGGTGTCGCTGTGGGCGGCGGTGCCGCACTACGTCTCCCAGCCGCCCAACCCGAAGGCCACGCTGGCGCTGCTCAACCGCCTGGAGGACCTGATCGACGTGCGGATCCCGCTGGGCGAGCTGCCCGAGGACGCGCGCGCCTGGCAGGTCGGCGTGGACCAGCTGGCCGCCGAGGACAGCGAGGTTGCCGAGTACGTGCAGACGCTGGAGGAGGCCCGCGACACCGCGGAGCTGCCGGAGGCGTCCGGTGAGGCGATCGCCCGCGAGTTCGAGCGCTATCTGCGGCGCCGTGACGGCTCCTCGGGCCCGTCCGCGGGCGGGCACGCCACGGCGGACGGCGGGGACGGCCCGTCGTCCTACCGGCGGGACACCCCGGGCGGGCGCACCCGCCCGCCGAAGCCGTCACAGCAGGACTCCGACGACGAGGAGTCCTCGGAGGACTGACGGCCGGCGGCCGGTGGCCGGTCTGCCGGCATGCGAGTGGGGCGCCCCGTCCAGGACGGGGCGCCCCACTCGTTTCCGGTGTCCGAGGACGTGCGGGTGCCGGTGCCGGAAGGATTCGCTACAGCGCGACGCCCAGCAGGGCGTCCACCGCGCGGGAGACGACGCCGGGCGCGCCGGTGTCGGTGCCGCCGGCCTCCTCCTGCCGCACCACCCAGCGGTCGACGGCGGCCAGCGCCGCCGGGGCGTTCAAGTCGTCGGCGAGGGCGTCGCGGATCTCCTCGACCAGCGCGTCCGCGGGCGGGCCGTCGGGGCGGGAGACCGCCGCACGCCAGTGCCCGAGGCGGGTCACCGCGTCCTGCAGGACCTGGTCGGTCCACTCCCAGTCGCTGCGGTAGTGGTGGGCGAGCAGCGCCAGCCGGATGGCGGCGGGGTCGACGCCCTCACGGCGCAGCTGGGAGACGAAGACCAGGTTGCCCTTGGACTTGGACATCTTCTCGCCCTGCAGGGCGACCATGCCGGCGTGCACATAGGCCTTGGCCATGGGGAACTCGCCGGTGAGCACCTGGGCATGGGAGGCGCCCATCTCGTGGTGCGGGAAGACCAGGTCGGAGCCGCCGCCCTGGACGTCGAAGCCCATGCCGAGGTGATCCAGGGCGATCGCCACGCACTCGATGTGCCAGCCGGGGCGGCCCCGGCCGAGGGAACCGCCGTCCCAGCTGGGCTCGCCCTCGCGGGCGGCCATCCACAGCATCGGGTCGAGGGGGTTCTTCTTACCCGGCCGGTCGGGGTCCCCGCCACGCTCGGCGGACAGCAGCCGCATGGCGGCGGCGTCGAGGTGGGAGACCTCCCCGAAGTGCGGGTCGGACTCGACGGAGAAGTAGATGTCGCCCTCGACCTCGTAGGCGGCGCCGAGCTCTTTCAGCCGTTCCACGAGCGGGACGATGCCGGGTATGGCCTCCACGGCGCCTATGTAGTGGCGCGGAGGCAGCATCCGCAGGGCCGTCATGTCCTCGCGGAAGAGCGCGGTCTCCTTCTCGGCGAGGACGGCCCAGTCGACGCCGTCGCGCTGGGCCCGCTCCAGCAGCGGATCGTCGACGTCGGTGACGTTCTGGACGTAGTGCACCTGCCGCTTGTTGTCGAGCCACACGCGCTGCACGAGGTCGAACGCGTTGTAGGTCGCCGCGTGCCCGATGTGGGTGGCGTCGTAGGGGGTGATGCCGCAGACGTAGATGCGGGCGACGGGGCCGGGGTCCAGGGTGACCGGACCGCCGGTCGCGGTGTCATGGATCCTCAGGTCGCGGCCCTGACCGGGCAGGGCGGGGACTTCGGAAGCGGGCCAGGCATGCATGCCTCGAGCCTAACCGGACCGCAGTTCCGGATACGAACCGGAGCAGGCCGGATGACCAAACAGGCGCTCTTGCGCATCACCGCCCGCTGTGCTGCGCCGCTCCTCGCGTCCCGCGGTCCACACGGCGGGCGGTGCCGGTGCTCCGAGGCCGTCCCTTCGGGTGCCGTCCCTTCGGGGCGGCCGGGCGGCGGTGCCGGTGCTCCGGTGTCATCCCTTGGGGCAGCCGGGCGGCGGCGCCGCTCAGACCGGCGGCCAGGGGATGGCGGGCCAGTCGCCGCTCGGCTCCGGATGACGGCCGCTGGTGAGCAGCCCCTCGACCCGGCCGCGGGTCTGCTCGATCTCGGCCGGGGTGAGCAGCGGGGCGAGCCGGGCGGCGAGCGGACCGCCGTCCGCGAGCGCCTTGCCCAGCCCGTCGAGGACCTCCAGGGCCTCCGGCGTCAGCGGCTCACCCGCCCAGCCCCACAGCAGGGTGCGCAGCTTGTTCTCGACGTTGAAGGTGACGCCGTGGTCGATCCCGTACAGGCGGCCGTCCTCGGTGGGCAGCAGATGGCCGCCCTTGCGGTCGGCGTTGTTGATCACCGCGTCGAGGACCGCGAGCCGCCGCAGCCGCTCGTCGTCGGCGTGCACCAGCAGCGCGGTGCGGCCCTCGCCGACGTCGGCGAGGCCGATGGCCTTCCAGCCGGGTTCCGGCTCCTCGCCGTCCACCAGGGCGAGCAGCTCGGCGTCCGGCGTCGCCTCGATCCACAGCTGGCACATGCCCTCGCCGTACGGGCCGTCGCGCAGCACAGTCGGCGGGACGAGGCCCCAGCCGGTCGCCTCGGAGACCTCGTAGGCCGCGACCTCCCGCCCGGCGAGCGTGCCCTCGGGGAAGTCCCACAGGGGCCGCTCCCCCGCGACCGGCTTGTAGACGCAGGCGGCCTCGCGGCCGTCGTGGCGGACGGTGCAGTACAGGGCGGCGTTCGACGCCTCACGGATACGGCCGCGCACGGTCAGCTCGCCGTGGGCGAGCAGCTCCCGGACGGCCGGGCCGGCGGGCGTCACGCTCCGCGGCGGTAGCCGTTCTGGCGCGGACATACGTGTCCCTCCGGGTCGAGCGGGAGGCTGCACAGCGGGCACGGCGGCCGCCCGGCGTTGACGACGTCGAGGGCGCGCTTGGCGAAGGCCCGGGCCTGTGCGCCGGTGAGCCGGACGCGCAGCATCGGGGGGCCGTTCTCCTCGTCCTGGAGCAGCCGCTCCTCGGCCTCGGCGAGATCCTCCTCGGACTCCGCGTCCAGTTCGACCAGGGCCTGCGCCTCGACGATCATGCGCTGCTCCTCGCCGTCCCAGGCCAGGGCCATCGTGCCGACGCGGAACTCCTCCTCCACGGGGGTGTCCAGCGGGGCCGTGTCGGTGATCTCGGCCGGTGCCACGGCCGGCACCGCGGCGCTGCCGCCGCTGCGCCGGACCACCTCGTCGAGCAGTTCGTCCATGCGCTCGGCGAGCGCGGCGACCTGGGTCTTCTCCAGGGCCACGCTGGTCACCCGGGAGCCGGCGGAGGCCTGGAGGAAGAACGTACGGCGCCCGGGCAGTCCGACCGTACCGGCCACGAAGCGGTCCGGTTGGTCATAGAGGAACACCTGACGGGACACGTCCTGTCTCCATTACGAGTCGTGGGTGTGGTGGGTGCTGTGGGTAGGGATGCGAGTCGGGGGTACGGGCGGCTTGTGAACTCGAAGGCGGACAGTGCTGCAACCGCTTCACCCTACTGCGGCCGACGATCACGGTGCGCCCGCGCCGCCCCCGACCGTGGCGTCGTCGGCGGGCGGCTCGTTCTTCGGCACCAGCGAGGCGAAGTCGCCGGTGTCGCCGAGGCGGAGCAGGAAGGGACGCAGCCGGGTGTAGCGGATCGCGGTGACGGAACACGGATCTACGGAGATCCGCTGGAAGAGGTCGAGATGAAGTCCGAGTGCGTCGGCGACGAGGGACTTGATGATGTCCCCGTGCGAACACATCAGGTACACGGCGCCGGCGCCGTGGTCGCGCTCCACCCGCGCGTTCCACTCGCGCACCGCCTCGGCGGCGCGGTGCTGCATCGCCCGCATGGACTCCCCGCCGGGGAACGCCGCGGCCGTCGGGTGCGCCTGCACCACCTCCATCAGCGGTTCGTCCTTCAGCTCGTCGAGCTTGCGGCCCGACCAGTCGCCGTAGTCGCACTCGCCGATGCGGTCGTCGGTGTGCGCGGTCAGGCCGGGGCGGGCTTCGAGCAGCGGGCCGATGGTCTCCCGGCAGCGCTGCAGCGGGCTGGTGACGACCTCGGCGAGCGGCACCTCGGCGAGCCGCGCGGGCAGGGCGGCGGCCTGCGCGGCGCCGCGTTCGTCGAGGGCGACGCCGGGCATCCGGCCGGCGAGCACGCGCTCGGTGTTGGCGGTGGAACGTCCGTGCCGGACCAGCAGCAAGGTGGGCATGCGGCCCAGGGTAGGCGTATCGGGCAGGAGCGGGGTGGCGTGCCGTTCGGCCGGAGGGTCCGCCCGGTGGGCCGTGAGGTGCGGGTGGTGGGCTGCGTGAGCCGGACGGTGGGCTGTGACGTGCGGCCGGTGAGAGGAGCGTGCGCCTCGTGATCGTCGACTGTGCCGTCTACCGGGAGGGGCGCCGTGCGGAGGGGGACGGGGACTTCACCTCCGCGCTCGCCGCGGCGCGGTCGGCGGGGGGCTTCGTGTGGATCGGGCTGCACGAGCCGACCGAGGACGAGTTCGATGCGGTCTCGCAGGAGTTCGGCCTGCATCCGCTGGCGGTCGAGGACTCCCTCAAGGCGCATCAGCGGCCCAAGCTCGAGGTGTACGACGACTCGCTGTTCCTGGTGCTCAAGCCGGTCGTCTACGAGCCCCGGAGCGACACGGTGTCCTCCGGCGAGGTCATGGTCTTCCTCGGTGACGCGTTCGTGGTGACCGTCCGGCACGGGGAGGGCGCGCCGCTCGGCATGGTACGCAAACGGCTGGAGCAGGAGCCGGAGCTGCTGGGCAAGGGGCCGACGGCCGTGCTGTACGCGATCGCCGACGCGACCGTCGACCACTATCTGGAGGTCGCCACCGAGCTGGGGACCGATCTGGAGGAGCTGGAGGCGGAGGTGTTCTCCCCGGACGGCGGGGGCTCTCGGCACACCGCGTCGCGGATCTACAACTTCAAGCGGCAGATCCTGGAGTTCCGGCGGGCGACGGGCCCGCTGTCCCTGCCGATGAACCGGCTGGCGGGGGTGGGCGTCTCCGGGGTGAGCGTGCCGTTCGTGGCGGAGGAGGCCCGGCCGTTCTTCCGTGACGTGCACGACCACCTCACCCGGGTGAACGAGTCCGTGGAGGGGCTGGACCGGCTGGTGTCGGACATCCTGTCGGCGCATCTGGCGCAGATGAGCGTGCGGCAGAACGACGACATGCGGAAGATCTCGGCGTGGGCGGCGATGGCGGCGGTGCCGACGATGATCGCCGGGGTCTACGGCATGAACTTCCAGCACATGCCGGAACTGCGGTGGGGGTGGTCGTATCCGGCGGTGATCGTGCTGATGGCCGGGCTGGAGGTGCTGCTGTTCCGGCTGTTCAAGAGCCGGGGGTGGCTGTAGAGCAGGGGTGGCCGCTTCGGGAGCGGTAGGGCTCAGGTTCGGGAGCGGGGGCTCAGGCGAATTCCGGTTCGGGGCCGGCGGGGCCGCCCAGGGGGTTGCGGCGGGCCGGCATCCTGAGGGAGACCATGCGGCGCCAGCCGGCGAGGCGTTCGAAGAGGTAGACCGCGCGGATGCCGAGGGCCAGGAGCGCGGCCTTGGGCCTGGACCAGCCGAGGATGCGGCCCATGTGGGCCATCACGGCGAGGCTGACGTCGCGGTAGATCCGGATCTCGGCGAGGGCGCACTCGCGCAGGGTCCGCTGGATGGTGCGGCCGTGTCCGGCACGGGCGAAGCGGAGCAGTTCCTCGTGGCAGTAGGCGAGGTGGTTGTCCTCGTCGTTGGAGATCATCTGCACCGCCCGGCCCAGGTCGGGGTGGTCGGCGAAGTGCTTGCGCAGCAGCTGCATCTGCTCGGAGGCGCGCTGCTCGGTGACCCTGCTGTGGGCGAGGTAGGTGACGATGTCCTGGACGGTGAGAGGCTCGTCCCGCGTGAGCTTGTCGTGGGCCAGACCGATGCCGCCCCGTTCGAGGAGCATGGTGTAGTCCGTCTCGGGCGGTACGGGGACTGGGTCCAGGCCGCGCTTCTTCATCAGGGCGTTGAAGATGCGGCCGTGCTTGTCCTCGTCGGCGCCGTGGCGGGTGATCTTGGGGGCCATCTCACGTTCGGTCTCGGGGACGAGGGCGGCGATGCGGGCGTTCTCCCAGCCGCCCTGGGACTCGCCGCTGGCGGCGATGGAGCAGAACAGCGCGAAGGACTCGTCGTTGTCGACGATCTCCTGGAACAGACTCTTGGCCGAAAGCAAGGGGACCAGCCACCTCTCCGCCGATGCGCAAGCCGGGCCAAGAACGAGTCAAATGCGGATCGGGCGGGCGCCGCAACAGGTGGGGCGGACAACCCCGCCAAATGGAGGAGCGGGTGGGGGTGTCGGGGCGTAACCGCGGGCGCGCTCGGGCGTTGTTGTGTTTGACGGCCGTGGCGGGGTGGGCCCCCGAGCCCCCACCACGGCCGTGGGGTTGTGCGGGTTGCGCCGGTCCGATGCGGTTGTCGGTCCGATGCGGTTGTCGGTCCGATGTGGTTGCTGCTGTGGCTGCGGTTATGCCGTTATGCCAGCCCGGCGCGTTCCAGGGCCTCCGTGCCGGCGCGGAGGGAGGCGAGGCGCTCCTCGAGGGTGAAGCCGGCGGGGGCGAGGGTGAGGGTGGTGACGCCGGCTTCGGCGTAGGCCTTCATGCGGTCGGCGATGCGGTCGACCGAGCCGAGGAGCGTGGTGGAGTCGATGAGGTCGTGCGGGACGGCGGCCGCGGCGCCCTCCTTGTCGCCGGACAGGTACTTGTCCTGGATCTCGGCGGCCTCCTTCTCGTAGCCCATGCGCTGGGCGAGCTGGTTGTAGAAGTTCTGCTTGCGGCTGCCCATGCCGCCGACGTAGAGGGCGGTGTAGGGGCGGAAGGTGTCGGCGAGGGTGGTGATGTCCTTGTCGTCGCCGGTGGCGAGCGGGACGGTGGGGCAGATGTCGAAACCGTCGAGGGTCTTGCCGGCCTTCTCGCGGCCCGCGCGGATGTGCTTGACGGCGGTCTCCTCGAGGTGGTCGGCGGAGGGGAAGATCAGCAGGGCGCCGTCGGCGATCTCGCCGGTCTGCTCGAGGTTCTTCGGGCCGATGGCGGCGATGTAGAGCGGGATGTGCTCGCGCTGGGGGTGCACGGTGAGCTTGATGGGCTTGCCGGGGCCGCCGGGGAGGGGGAGCGTCCAGTGCTCGCCCTCGTAGGTGAGGCGCTCGCGGGTCATGGCCTTGCGGATGATCTCGACGTACTCGCGGGTGCGGGCGAGGGGCTTGTCGAACTTGACGCCGTACCAGCCCTCGGAGACCTGGGGGCCGGAGACGCCGAGGCCGAGGCGGAAGCGGCCGCCGGAGAGGGAGTCGAGGGTGGCGGCGGTCATCGCGGTCATCGCGGGCTGGCGGGCGGGGATCTGGAAGATGGCCGAGCCGACGTCGATGCGGGTGGTCTGGGCGGCGACCCAGGCGAGAACGGTGGCGGCGTCGGAGCCGTAGGCCTCGGCGGCCCAGCAGACCGCATAGCCGAGCCGGTCGGCTTCTTGCGCCACGGTGAGGTTGTCCGCGTCCATTCCGGCACCCCAGTAGCCGAGGTTGATCCCGAGCTGCATGGCCGTCTCCCCTTACCGATGAGTAACGTGGCTTAGTGCGGGCAGCGTATACCTCCGGCGGTTCGCGTGGTGGCGTGCCTGCGGGTGGGTGGGGGTGCGCGTGGCCATGCCTGCGGCGCAACTGTCCCTCCGGTGGGGGTGCGCGTAGCGCCCATGCTGGGTGGGTGAGTCGGGGCCGGGGCGGCGGCGCCTGCCGTCACTGTGGGCATTCGTGCCGCCTGGGGAGGCACGGGTGGGCGCAGCGGCACCCCCTCCAGCGGGGCTGGCGCAAACCCACCCCCGGCCCGCACCCGCACCGGGTGCGTACGCAACTCCGGGCGCCGGGCCGTGACTTGTCAACACCCGCGTGAGCGACCTGCACCGGTGTTGCCGCAGTTGACCCTCCGCGGGAAGGGGAATCGCCTTGTCCACAGGCACCCACAGGCACGGTTCTGGCCAGTAATCTCGGCGTTCATGGAGCAGAGGCATCTCGGCCGTACCGGCCTGCGCGTGTCCCGGATCGGGCTCGGGACCCTGACCTGGGGTCGGGACACCGACGAGCACGACGCCGCGGACCTCCTGAAGACCTTCTGGGAAGCGGGCGGAACCCTCGTCGACACCGCGGACGTGTACGGCGACGGCGAGGCCGAGTACCTGCTCGGAAAGCTGATGGCCGGCCTGGTGCCCCGCCGGGACCTGGTGATCTCGACCAAGGCCGGCAGCGTCCCGGACCCCGACCGCCGTTTCAACGGCTCCCGCGGCCATCTGCTGTCCGCCCTGGACGCCTCCCTGGAGAGGCTCGGCACCGACCACGTCGACGTATGGCATGTACATGCGTACGACCCGACGACGCCCCTGGAGGAGACCCTCCAGGCCCTGGACATCGCCGTCGGCAGCGGCCGGGCCCGCTACGCCGGGGTCTCCAACTTCTGCGGCTGGCAGCTGGCCAAGGCCGGCACCTGGCAACTGGCGGCGCCGGGCGCACGGACCCGGCTGGCGAGCACCCAGATGGAGTACTCGCTGCTGCAGCGGGGCGTGGAGCGGGAGGTGCTCCCGGCGGCCATCGATCTCGGCATCGGGCTGCTTCCCTCCTCGCCGCTGGGGCGCGGCGTGCTGACCGGGAAGTACCGCAATGACGCGATGCCGCCGGATTCCCGGGGTGCCTCGGAGCATCTCGCTCCGTTCGTCGCCCCGTATCTGGACGAGACGGCCGGGCGGATCGTGGACGCCGTGGCGACCGCGGCCGACGGTCTGGCCGTGACCCCGCTGCAGGTGGCCCTCGCCTGGGTGCGCGACCGCCCCGGAGTGACCGCCCCCATCGTCGGCGCGCGCAACGCACAGCAGCTCACGGCGGCATTGTCAGTGGAGGCGCTTAGTCTTCCTGACGAGATCTGCCGGGCGCTGGACGACGTGTCGGCGCCCGTGCACCGGTATCCCGATCATGACTGGAGCACGCTGTGACCACGCCCGAGACTCCCGAGGACGCCGAGCCGGCCGAGGGTGAGCAGCTGTCGGAGGCCGAGGCCGAGCTGCGGGCCCAGCGGATCGAGCGGGAGCGCATCGAGCGGCGCAAGGCGGAGAAGGGACGCATCGAGGCCGGCGCCAAGCTGAGCGGCAGGGCCGCCGATCTGCTCGCCGCGGTGCGGGCCGTGGAGAGCGGGCAGAAGCCGCCGGCCAAGGTGTTCGAGGAGCCCGCGCCCGCGCCCCGGCGGCCCGCGCCCGAGCCGGTGCGGCGGATGCCGGTCCCGGCGGCCGGGGCGGAAGCCGCCCCGCATGTCGTCGAGGCGGTGCGGGAGGTGCTCGCGGAGGGCGGCGCGCCCGAGGGGCTCGCCGTGCAGGCCGCGGAGGTACTGGGCGAGGGCGCCGGGGAGCTGCTGCGCGCGGATCCGTGGCAGTTGCTGCGGGTCTTCGGGGTGCGGCCGGAGCAGGCCGACGCGTTCGCGCGGGCGCTGCTCGGCGATGAGGCGTCCCCGGACGACGAGCGGCGGGGCCGGGCGGTCACCGTGTGGCTGCTGAAGCAGGCGGCGCTCGCCGGGCACACGGCGCTGGAGATGCCGGCGCTGGTCGCCGCGCTGGAGCGGCAGGGGGTTCCGGACGCGGAGGGGGCGGTGCACAGTGCCGTCTCCGAGGGGGACGTGCTGGTCTTCCAGGACGCCCTGGAGGCGCCCTCCGAGGGGGAGGAGGAGGTGCCGGTCCGGGTGCTGGTGGGGCTGGAGCGGTATGCGCTGGCCGAGGAGAGCCTCGCCGACGGGCTGGCCCGGCTGGTCAACTCCGTGCCCGAGCAGGACGGGTCCGGTGAGGAGTGGGAGTCCGCTGCCGCAGAGGCCGAGGGGTCCGCGGCTGAGCTGATCCGTGCCGTCGCCGGGCACGGGCTGGTGCTGCACACCGGCGGCGAGGCGGCGCGGGCCGAGCCGGCGGCGCTGCTGCGGGCCGCGCAGGGCATGGGGCTGCGGGCCTGGGCCGCCGTGCACAGCCCCGTGGGGCGGGCCCGGTTCGCGGCGCTGGTCGGCGAGGACGGACCGGGTGTGGCGACGGTGGCCGGGCTGCTGGCCGGGGCCGAGGGTCCCGGGCGGGACGCCGACGGGACGCTGGACGTGGATCTGCTGGTGGTGCTGGACGCCCCGCAGCTGGATGTGGAGGCGGCGGCGCTGCTGGCGGAGTCGCTGCCGGACGGGGCGCGGCTGGTGCTGTCCGGTGATCCGGGGGTGCTGTGGTCCGTGGGGCCCGGGCGGGTGTTCGCCGATCTGCTGGCGGCGCGGGTGTGTCCGCAGATCGCCTCCCGGCGGCCGGATCCGGGGCCGCTCGGCGAGCTGGTCTCCGGTGTCGGTGCCGGGGAGCTGCTCCAGGTCGAGGCGCCCGGCAAGGAAGTGGTGATCGTGCCGGTGCGGGACGCGGGCGAGGCGGTGCACCGGACGGTACAGCTGGTGGTGGACTCGGTGCCCCGTGCCCTCGGTGTGCCGGCCGAGGAGACGCAGGTGATCACGCCGGGCCACGGGGGCGCGGTGGGGACGCGGGTGCTGAACGCCGCGCTGAAGGAGCGGCTGAATCCCGGTCCGGGCCGGTTCGGCGGGTTCGATCCGGGCGACCGGGTGGCCTACTCCCCCGCTCCGGGGCGGATGCTGCCGGGCCGGGTGGTGCGGGCCGACGCCGAGGGGCTGCATCTGGACTGCGCCGGTGAGGAGATCGTCGTGCCGAAGGAGCGGGTGGAGCGCTCCGTGCGGCACGCCTGGGCGCTGACCGCGCACCAGGCGGTGGGCTGCCGCTGGCCGGCGGTGGTCGTGGTGCTGCCGGGGGATGCGGTGCCGGCGCTGAGCCGCCCGTGGGTGTTCACGGCGTTCAGCCGGGCCGACCGGCATCTGTCCGTGGTGCACGGGGTGGAGCAGGCGCTGCCGAGGGCCGTGGCCGAGGTGCCGGCCAAGCCGCGGACCACGCGCCTGCCTCATCTGCTGGCGCCGCAGGTCGTGACCGGCTGACGGGAAGGCGAGGAGTGGACGGTGGCCCGGGCCGGGCCACCGTCGTCAGCGGTCGGTGTCGAGGGGTTCCAGGTCCTCGTCCTCGTCCTCGTCCAGGGTCGCGTCGTCCACGTCCGCCTCGTCGTCTTCGACGTGCTCCTCGAGGTCGTCGTCCTCGTCGTCCTCCTCGTCGTCGAAGACCGCGCTGACGTCGAAGCGGCACACCACCCGCTCGGGGCCCACCTGCTCGAAGGGGGCCTCCAGCCACTCCCCCGGCTCCGGCGGGTCGTCCGACGCCGTGACCCAGAGGGTGGAGTCGCCCTCCTCCAGCCCGAACTCCTTGTGCCGGGAGGCGATCTCGTCGGGCTCGAACTCGCCGAAGAGGATGCCGAGCGCACCGTGCACGGTGCCGGAGGCCGGGGTGGGCTCGCCCTCGTCCGCCGTCTCGATCCGCTGGGCGTGTGCCAGCAGCCGCTTGGGCTGCGCGACGGTGTAGTCGCGGCGGATCAGCACGCTGAGGGCGTTCGGCTCCTCGGGGCCGGCGTAGGGCGGCAGCGTGCCGTCCCCGCCGGGGATCTCGAAGGGCGTGACCTCGTCGTAGCGGTCGTAGAGCAGTTCGTCGTACGCCTCCGCGGCCGCGGCCAGCTGGTTGAACGCCTCGTAGACGGCCGGGTCGTCGTCCCCCGACCGGCGTTCGACCGCGGCAAGGTGGCGGTCGAGCGCGGTCTTGACCGCCTCGGCGGCGGCGCGTACCTCGGCAGCGGTGGGCTGCGCAGCATCAGACATAGTGCAGACGCTATCCGTACCAGGCCCCGGACCGCACAATAGATGCGATGCCGGAATACGAATTTGTCGACGTGTACGTGCCGCGCGGGGTCTCCCGCAAGGAGACGACTCGTCTGCTGACGGACCATGCAGAGTACGGTCACTGGGAGTTGTACCGCCTGACCCTGTTGCGGGACGGCAGTCGCAGAGTGCGGCTGAGGCGGCGGATCATCCGCCAGGTGCGCGCCACCTGGTGAGATCAGGGGCCCGCGGCGTCGCCGCAGGCCCCTGACATGTGCCCGGAGGCACCCGGGGTGTGCCCTGGATCAGCGGACCGCGCGCGCCTTGCGGTAGAGGATGGCGCCGCCGAGCAGCGCGCCTGCACCGAGGGGCACGGCGAGGCCGACCGGCAGGTCGCTGCCGGTGTGGGCCAGCTGGGTCTCGGCCGCGGGCTGGATGTCGGCGCGGGACTCCGGCTGGTCTCCGCCCTCCGGGGAGCCGTCGCGCCCGGTGTCGTCCGGGGTGGACGGGATGTCCGGGCCGCCCGGCTCACCGGGGCGCTCCGGCTCGTCGGGGCTGCCCGGCTCACCGGGCTGCTCGGGCGTGCTGGGGGTGCCGGTGGAGCCGTTCGCGCAACCGTTGCCCTCGGCGGCGTTGCCGGCACCGAGGACGTCGACGCTGTTGCCGCAGACGTTCACCGGAACGTGGACGGGTGCCTGCACCTGGTTGCCGGAGGCGACACCGGGCGAGCCGGCGGCCTTGCCGTCCGCGTGCGCGCCGCCGTGTGCGCCGGAGCCGCCGTTGCCGGACGCCGCGGAGCCCCCCTCGTTGACACAGGTGTTGCCCACGGCCGGATTGAGGATCCCGGCGACGTTGACGGTGTTGCCGCAGACATTGACCGGTACGTCCACCGGTGCCTGCACCGAGTTGCCGGAGAGCACGCCCGGCGAGCCGGAGGCGGTGCCGTGTGCTCCGGAGTCCGCGTGGGCGGCCCCTCCCGCGGCGGCGATGACCCCGGTCGCGGCCGCCACGGTCATCAGTCCCTTGCGGGTGACCTGTCGCATAGTCGATTTCCCTGCCTTCGGAAAGTTCCCATGTTCGTCAAGACCGGTCGGCCCCGGAGCGCATGGCGCGCGTTCCGGGGCCGACGGGTTCAAAACCCTGAAGTGACCTGCCCTAACGGGCAGGGCACAAGGTCACTGGTTGACGCAGGTGTTGCCGAAGGCGGGGTTCAGCAGCCCGATCACGGAGACCGTGTTGCCGCAGACGTTCACGGGGACGTGGATCGGGGCCTGGATCACGTTGCCGGACACGACGCCCGGGGAGTGCACAGCGGCACCCTGGGCACCGGAGTCCGCAGCGGCCATGCCCGCGCCCGCGAGAACCAGCCCACCGGTGGCAGCCGCGACAGCGACGACCTTCTTGATCATTATTCCTCCTTGTTGGCAATGCGACCCCAAATTGCGGATCACACCACGGGTAACGAAGGAGGGGTGATGAGGCTACGAGCTTATGGTCGCATTCACCCGTACCGGTCAACTCCGGACATCTGCCCGATTGTTGGGGGCGCCTGGAGGGTCATGAGGCGTCCAGGAACCGGTCGAGGACGCGAACCCCGAACTTGAGACCGTCGACGGGCACCCGCTCGTCCACACCGTGGAACATCCCGGCGAAGTCCAGCTCCGGGGGCAGCTTCAGCGGGGCGAAGCCGAAGCAGCGGATGCCCAGGTCGTCGAAGGACTTGGCGTCGGTGCCGCCGGAGAGCATGTAGGGCACGGCCCGGGCGATCGGGTCCTCGGCGCGCAGGGCGGTCTGCATGGCGTCGACCAGCCTGCCGTCGAAGTCGGTCTCCAGCGCCTTGTCGGCGTGCACGTCCTCCCGCTTCACCCGCGGGCCGAGGATGCGGTCGAGGTCGGCGAGGAACTCCTCCTCGTAGCCGGGCAGGAAGCGGCCGTCGACGTGGGCGGTGGCCTGGCCGGGGATGACGTTGACCTTGTAGCCGGCGCCGAGCATGGTGGGCGCCGCCGAGTTGCGCAGCGTGGTGCCGATCATCCGGGCGATGCCGCCGAGCCTGGCGAGCGTCTCGTCCATGTTCTCCGGGTCGAGCTCGGTGCCGAGCGCGTCGGACAGCTCGTCCAGGAAGGCCCGTACGGTCTTGGTGACGCGCACCGGCCAGGTGTGGCGGCCGAGGCGGGCGACGGCCTCGCACAGCTCGGTGATGGCGTTGTCGGTGTTGGTCATCGAGCCGTGCCCGGCGGTGCCCTCGACGGTGAGCCGCATCCAGTGCATGCCCTTCTCGGCGGTCTCCACCAGGTACAGGCGCAGCTGCTCGTTGACGGTGAAGGAGAAGCCGCCGACCTCGCCGATGCCCTCGGTGACGCCCTCGAAGAGCTCCGGGTGCTCGCGCACCAGGTACTTGGCGCCGTAGGTGCCGCCGGCCTCCTCGTCGGCGAGGAAGGCGAGCACGATGTCGCGCGGGGGCTTGCGGCCGCTGCGCAGCCGGTCGCGGACGACCGCGAGGGTCATCGCGTCCATGTCCTTCATGTCGACGGCGCCGCGCCCCCACACGCATCCGTCGGCGATCTCCCCGGAGAACGGATGGTGGGTCCAGTCGTCGGCGTCGGCCGGGACGACGTCGGTGTGGCCGTGGATGAGCAGCGCGGGCCGGGAGGGGTCCTCGCCCTCGATCCGGGCCACCGTGGAGGCGCGCCCCGGGTGGGACTCGATGATCTTGGGTTCGAGCCCGACCTCGGCGAGCTTCTCGGCGACGTACTCGGCCGCCTTGCGCTCGCCGGGGCCGGAGTGGTCGCCGTAGTTGCTGGTGTCGATCCGGATCAGCTCGCGGCAGAGGTCCACGACCTCGTCCTCACCGGTGACGCTCCTGGCCGTGTCCGTCTCGCTCACGTGCTTCCTCCCGCTGTCACTGCTGGTGGGCTGTGGGTGCTCCCCACATCCTCTCCCCGCACCGCCCGGCACCCAAGCCCCGGGCCCGGCCGCGGCGACCGGGGCCTTCGAGCCCGGGGGTGATCGGGTCACCGGGGAACACCTGGTAATGTTTACGTCGTCGCCGCGGGGGGAAACCCGCGCGACAGACACCTTGTCCGGGTGGCGGAATGGCAGACGCGCTAGCTTGAGGTGCTAGTGCCCTTTATCGGGCGTGGGGGTTCAAGTCCCCCCTCGGACACGTGAGGCGAGGGCCGCGACCGCGAAGGTCGCGGCCCTCGCGCGTTGCAGGGAAGAGTTGCAGGGAAGACGATCGCGCCGCGGAGGGGGATCATGACCACGCGTTCCTGTCCGTGCGGGCTGCCCGCGGCGTACGAGGAGTGCTGCGGCCGGTACCACGGCGGCGCGGCGGCGCCGACCGCCGAGAAGCTGATGCGGTCGCGCTACAGCGCCTTCGTCCGGCAGGACGCCGGCTATCTGCTGCGGACCTGGCATCCGCGCACCCGCCCCGAGCGGATCGACTTCGACGCCGGGATGCGCTGGACGGGCCTGGAGATCCTTCAGACCACGGACGGGTCCGCCTTCCACAGCACCGGAAGCGTCACCTTCCGGGCGTCCTACCGGGGCGGCTCGCTGCACGAGCGCAGCCGGTTCGAGCGAGTGGACGGCGCCTGGGTCTATGTCGACGGCGACTTCCTGAGCTGACAGCGACTTCCTGAGTGCGGGCACCCGGCGCCCGCACGGTCGTGCCGTCCACCCGCAACAGCGCTACGGCGCCAGGATGTCCAGCTCCTGGAGCGCGCCCTCGGTGATCTCGCGGGTCAGGCGTTCGGCGCGTTCCGTGTCGCGTGCGCGGACCGCCTCGGCGACCTGGACGTGCAGGGTGACGGCGGCCGGGTCGGGGTCGTGGAACATCACGTCGTGGTGGGTGCGGCCGGCCAGGACCTCGGCGACGACGTCGCCGAGCCGGGCGAACATCTCGTTGCCGGACGCGGTGAGGATGACGCGGTGGAAGGCCACGTCGTGGAAGAGGTAGCCCTCCAGCTTGTGGCCGCGTGAGTGGGCGACCATGCCGAGCGCGGCCTCGGTGAGTTCGGCGCACTGCTGAGCCGTGGCGTTCTCGGCGGCGAGCCGGGCGGCGACGGGTTCGACGGCCGAGCGCAGCACGGTGAGGGAGCGCAGCTGGCGGGGGCGGTCCGCGCCGGCCAGACGCCAGCGGATGACCTGCGGGTCGTAGACGTTCCACTCGCAGGCCGGAAGGACGGTCACGCCCACGCGCCGCCGGGACTCGACCAGGTGCATGGACTCCAGGACCCGCACCACCTCGCGCATCACGGAGCGTGACACGTCGAAACGCTGGGCCAGCTCGTCGGTGCGCAGAACGCTGCCCGGCGGATACGTACCCGCGGTGATCTCGGGGCCGAGGGTGTCCAGTACGCGGCCGTGCAGCCCCCGGCCCGTGGTGCTCATGCACTCAGAGTACGAGGCGGATCACGGAAACAAAAAGTCAGACTTATATGTCACAGACTCTTGAATTCGTCGTACCTAATAGGTTTCAGTGTGCGTCGACATCACGTGTCGACGAAGACAGCAGACAGTGAGGCAGCGGATGAACACCCCCCATGTCGTCGTGGTCATGGGCGTCGCGGGCACCGGCAAGACCACCATCGGTCCTCTGCTCGCCGCCCGGCTCGGCGTCCCGTACGCCGAGGGCGACGACTTCCACCCGGGGGCCAACATCGCCAAGATGTCGGCCGGCACTCCGCTCACCGACGAGGACCGGTGGCCGTGGCTGGACGCCATCGGCGACTGGGCTCAGGGGCGGGCCGGACTCGGCGGGGTGGTCAGCTGCTCGGCGCTGAAGCGGTCGTACCGCGACCGGCTGCGGAATGCCGCACCGGGCGTGGTGTTCCTGCACCTCACGGGTGACCGCGCGCTGATCGAGGACCGGATGTCGCACCGGAAGGGCCACTTCATGCCCACGGCGCTGCTCGACTCCCAGTTCGCCACGCTCCAGCCCCTGGAGCGGGACGAGACCGGGGTCGCCGTGGACGTGACGGGCAGCCCGGAGGAGATCATCGCGCGGGCGGTCGCCGCCCTCGCCGAGCTCCCCGAGCCGGCCGCATGAGCCCGACCGGCCGCTTATCCCCGGGGTGCTCCCCCACCACCCCGGTCTTCTCCCCCCGACTCCCCGTACCTGCAAGGGATCCACCGTGACCAGACTCAGCGTCGAGATGCTGGCAGCGGACGCACCCGAGCCGATCACCTCGGCCGGCCACGCTCAGCTGGGCATCGCCGTCCTGGCGGGCATCGCCGTCATCGTCCTGCTCATCACCAAGTTCAAGCTGCACGCCTTCCTGGCGCTGACCATCGGGTCACTGGCGCTCGGCGCGTTCGCCGGGGCGCCGCTGGACAAGGTCATCACCAGCTTCAGCGCCGGGCTCGGCTCCACCGTCGCCGGTGTCGGCGTACTGATCGCGCTCGGCGCGATCCTCGGCAAGATGCTCGCCGACTCGGGCGGCGCCGACGAGATCGTGGACACCATCCTCGCCAAGGCGGGCGGGCGTTCGATGCCGTGGGCGATGGTGCTGATCGCCTCGGTGATCGGTCTGCCGCTGTTCTTCGAGGTCGGCGTCGTCCTGCTGATCCCGGTCGTGCTGATGGTCGCCAAGCGCGGCAACTACTCGCTGATGCGCATCGGCATCCCGGCGCTCGCCGGTCTGTCGGTGATGCACGGGCTGGTTCCGCCGCACCCCGGCCCGCTGGTCGCCATCGACGCGGTGGGCGCCAACCTCGGTGTCACCCTGGCCCTGGGCGTGCTGGTCGCCATCCCGACCGTGATCATCGCCGGCCCCGTCTTCTCGAAGTACGCCGCCCGCTGGGTGGACGTGCCCGCGCCCGAGCGGATGATCCCGCAGCGCGCCTCGGAGGACCTTCAGCGGCGGCCCGGCTTCGGCCCGACCCTGTTCACCATCCTGCTGCCGGTCGTGCTGATGCTCGCCAAGGCGCTGGTGGACATCGTGATCGACGACCCGGAGAACACCGTCCAGCGGGTCTTCGACGTCATCGGCTCCCCGCTGATCGCCCTGCTGGCGGCCGTGCTGGTCGGCATCTTCACGCTGCTCAGGCCGGCCGGCTTCGGCAAGGAGCGCCTGTCGCCGCTGGTCGAGAAGAGCCTCGCCCCCATCGCGGGCATCCTGCTGATCGTCGGCGCGGGCGGCGGCTTCAAGCAGACGCTGATCGACACCGGTGTGGGTCAGATGGTCCTGGAGATCTCCGAGGACTGGTCGATACCCGCGCTGCTGCTGGCCTGGCTGATCGCCGTGGCGATCCGGCTGGCGACCGGTTCGGCGACCGTGGCGACCGTCTCGGCGGCCGGTCTGGTGGCGCCGCTGGCGGCCGACATGTCCACCACCCACGCGGCGCTGCTGGTCCTCGCGATCGGTGCCGGCTCGCTCTTCTTCAGCCATGTCAACGACGCCGGGTTCTGGCTGGTGAAGGAGTACTTCGGGCTCAGCGTCGGCCAGAACATCAAGACCTGGTCCGTGATGGAGACGATCATCTCGGTGGTCGCCGGGGCGATCGTGCTGCTGCTGTCCCTGCTCATATAGCGGCTCATATAGCGGCGGTCGGACAGCTTCCGGACACCCGCCCGGCCGTGGCGGCAGCGAGCGCGCTGCCCCGCGGCCGGGCGTCGTTCATGGCCGCCACAACGGGTGCTCGCGCTGGGCCCACTCCCGGCTGACAGAGCCGGTGCGCAGGCCGCGGCGGGCCTCCGGGTCGGCCAGGGCCATGCCGATGTGCCCGGCGAGGACGATGCCGATGGTGAGGGCCAGCCAGTCGTGCACGAAGGTCGCGCTGGTGCGCCACATCAGCGGGGTGAGATGGGTGAACCACATCATCAGGCCGGTGCCCAGCATCACCAGCGTGGCCCCGGCGATCCAGGCGGCGTAGAGCTTCTGCCCGGCGTTGAACTTGCCGGCCGGGCGGGCGGAGGGGCGTTTGTCGCGGCGCAGCGCGGCGCGCAGCCAGGTGCGGTCGTGCGGGCCGAAGCGGTTGAGCCGGCCCAGGTCGGCGCGGAAGGCGCGGGAGGCGAGCCCGGCCAGGACCGGCAGCGGCAGGCCGAGCCCGGACCACTCGTGCACGGTGACCACCAGGGCGCGGCGGCCGACGAGCTGGGCGAGCTGCGGGATGTACAGGCAGGCGGCGGTGAGGACGCACAGGCCCATCAGGGCGGCCGTGGCGCGGTGCACCCACTTCTGCGCGGGGCCGAAGCGCCGCACGGTCGCGGGGGCGGCGGGCGGTGCGTCGGCTCGTGGGCTCATCATCAGCTCGTGGGCTCGTCGTCGCGTTCGTTCGAGCGGCCGACCCAGGCGTCGATGTCGTAGCCGCGCTTCTCCCAGTAGCCGGGGACGACGTCCCCGGTGACGGTGATGCCGGAGAGCCATTTCGCGGACTTGTAGAAGTACATGGGGGCCACATAGAGGCGGACGGGGCCGCCGTGGGCGTGGCCGAGGTCCTTGTCCTGCATCCGCAGGGCGACCAGCACATCGGTGCGGCGGGCCTGGTCGAGGGTGAGGCTCTCGGAGTAGGCGCCGTCGAAGCAGGTGAAGCGCACCGCCTTCGCCCCCGGGCGCACTCCGGCCGCGTCGAGGAGCAGCGACAGCCGTACGCCCTCGAACGGGGTGTCCGGCACCCGCCAGCCGGTGACGCACTGGACGTCCCGGACCAGGCGGGTCTGCGGCAGGGCCCTGAGGTCGGCCAGGGTGTAGGCGGCGGGGCGGTCGACCAGGCCGCCGACGGTGAGCCGGTAGTCGGCGGGGCCCTTGCGGGGCACCGAGGAGGTGACGGAGTAGTAGCGGAAGCCGCCGCCGTTGGGGAGCAGGTGGGTCAGGCCGGTGGGGTCCTTGTCGGAGGCCGCGGCGAGGAAGGACTCCAGCCCGCGCTGGAGCGGCGGCGCGGCGAGCACGCCCAGGGCGCCGAGGCCGAGGGTGCCGAGCACCACGCGGCGGCCGACGGGCTTGCCGCGGGCGTCGGGCGCGTCCCGGTCGTCGGGTGCGTCCCGGTCGGGTGCGTCCTGGTCGTCGGGTGGCGGTGCGGGGTTCACCTCGTCGGCGGAGTTCACCTCTTCATTCGAGCACCCGCGTCCCCCAGGGGCCAGGGATCGCGGGTGCTCGTCAGGATTCCGTAAGCCGTGGCCGAAGCGTGCGGGGAGCCACGGCTGGGCGATGGCCGGCCTACTGCGTGCTCTCGGCCGCCTTCTCCAGCTGGAACGCCTCGTTGCCGAGGCCGATGCGGGCGTGGGTCTCGGGGGCGCGGCTGCGCAGGACCAGGCCCTGGACCAGGCCGGCGAGCAGGGCGAGGCCGATGACGCCGGGCAGGATCCAGCGCAGCGAGGAGTCGGGGCCGGCGCCGACCAGGACGTCGAAGTCCTTGACGGTGTAGCCGGCGATCACGACCAGGGCGAGGCCGGCCAGGCCGGAGGTGACCAGCCGCCAGGCCTGGGCGCCGGCGGCGCCGCGGCGGACGAAGAAGGTGACCACGGACAGGGAGGCGAGGGCCATCAGCACGATCACGCCGAGGGCTCCGATGTTGCCGCCCCAGGTGAACAGGTGCAGCACGGGCGCGGTCGGGTCGCCGTTCGGCTTGTCGTCGGTGAGCGCGAAGGCCAGGACGAGGACGGTGGCGATGACGGTCTGCAGCAGTGAGCCGGTGCCGGGGGCGCCGCTGCCGCCGGTGGTGCGGCCGAAGGCGGCGGGCAGCAGGCCCTCGCGGCCCATGGCGAAGGCGTAGCGGGCGACCACGTTGTGGAAGCTGAGCATGGCCGCGAACATGCCGGTGACGAAGAGCACGTGCAGCACGTCGGTGAAGGTCTCGCCGAGCCGGGCCTCGGTGAGGAAGAACAGCAGTCCCGCGCTGTGCTCGCGGGAGGCGCCGACGATCCCGGCGGGGCCGGTGGCGACGGTGAGCGCCCAGCTGCTGATGGCGAAGAAGACGGCGACGCCGGTGACGGCGAGGAACATCACGCGGGGCACCAGGACGTGCGGCCGGTTGGTCTCCTCGGCGTAGACGGGGGCCTGCTCGAAGCCGAGGAAGGCGGCGATGCAGAAGCACAGGGCGGTGCCGACGCCGGCGCCGGTGAGGGTGTCGGGGTTGAAGGCGTGCAGCGACAGGCCCTCCTTGCCGGGGTCGGCGATGGCGGCGACGTCGAAGACGACGACGAGCAGGACCTCGATGACCAGCAGCACGCCCAGCAGGCGCGCGTTGACGTCGATCTTCAGCCAGCCGAGCACGCCGACCGCGAGCACGGCGGTGAGCGCCGGTATCCACCAGGCCATCTCGATGTCGGCGTAGGTGGCGAAGAGCCCGGAGACCTCGAAACCGAAGATGCCGTAGATGCCGACCTGGAGGGAGTTGTAGGCGACCAGGGCGACCATGGCGGCGCCCGCTCCCGCGGTGCCGCCGAGGCCGCGGGAGATGTAGGCGTAGAAGGCGCCGGCGTTGTGCACATGCCGGCTCATCTCGGCGTAGCCGAGGCTGAACAGCACCAGCACGGTGCCGAGCACCACGAAGAGCAGCGGCTGGCCGATGATGCCCATCACCGCGAATGTTGTAGGCATGACACCGGCGACGACCATCAGGGGGGCGGTCGCCGCGAGGACGGAGAGCAGCAGGCCCCCCGTGCCGAGGCGGTCGGCGCGCAGCGCGCGCTCCTGCCCCTTGAAGGTGCTGATGCCCTCGGCTGTGGCTCTGCTGGTGCTCGAACTGTCCGTCGTCATCGGGAGTCCGTCCTTGGGTCGGTCACGGGGGGCTTGGATCGGTTGCGGGGGCTTGGGTCGGTTGCGGGGGCAGGGGCGTGGGGGCTAGCCCGCGCCCAGGACCGTGGCCCGGGCCGTGCGGAAGGCGGTCAGCGGGTCGCGGTCGGGGTAGGACCAGGGGGCCGGGGTGGCGTGGTCGCCGATGCGGTGGAACAGGGCCGCGGCCTCGGCTCCCCGCCCCTCGCACACCTTGGCGTGGGCCAGGAAGTTGAGGTCGATCAGCCGGCGCGGGTGGTCCTCGCGCTCCCACTCCAGCCACCAGTCGAAGGCGGCCTTCATCACCTGCCGGGCGCGGCGGCCCACCCAGTGGCCGGAGGCGGCCGGGTCGGCGGGCTCGTGTCCGGCGGCGGCCAGGGCGCGGTAGCGCTCGGCGTGGGCGATGACCGGGAGGACCGCCAGCGGCGAGTCGGCGGGGGCCTGCTCGGCGGCCCAGTTGGCGAAGTCGTAGACCTCGTGCAGGGGGTCCCGCCCGGCGTCCACCCGGCGCTCGGCGAGCCAGCCGACCATCAGGTGATGGGCGTGGTGGTGGTCGGCGTGGCGGGTGCGGACCTGCTCGAAGACCCGGACCACGTCGCCGCCGGCCCCCTGGGCGCACTCCAGCAGGAGCAGGCCGAGCCAGGGGGTGGGGTCGGCCGGGACGAGCTCGGCGGCGCCGTGGCAGGCCTCGCGGGCGCGGACGGGCTTCTCCTTGCCGCGTAAGGCGCGCCGGACCTGGGCGAGGGCGAGCAGGACGCGGGCGTCGGCGGACTCCGGTTCGGCGAGCAGCCACTCACGGGCCCAGGCCGCGCAGTACGACTCGCCGGCGAGGACGGTGACGCGGTGGCCGCGCCGGTCCCAGTCGTCACCCGTGTGGACCAGCAGGGAGCGGGTCTGCTGCCAGCGCCCCTGGGCCAGTGCGGCTCGGGCGGCGACGAGCTCGGCGTCGTCGAGAGCCTCGTCGAAGGACTGCGCCGCACGTCTGCGGGCACGGCCGAGGGGAGGCGGGGGTGGGGGCACCGCGGGACTTCCTCACGCGCTCTTCTTGTGGCTCGGTCCACGGCGGCGGTCGGTTCGGCAGTGGTCGGCTGCCGTCCGCCATGAACTGATCACGGACAGCAAACCGGCAGCCAACAGTGGCCGTCAAGGGCGCCTCCGCTGTTACACGCGTCAACTCCTGTGACTGACCGGGACTGTTGTGGCACGTCGTGGCACACACCCCAGCAGAACAAAAGAGGCAATCTGTGACCCAACCGACGCCTGCGGAGGGAGGCGCTCCGCCCGAGGCGCGGCTAGAGTCAGGTGCTACACGTCCGTGACCCCGCACGACCTCCGAGGTACGCAGCGTGTCCGTTCCGGTACTGGTGCTCGCCGTGAGCGCCGCGTGCTGCCTGGGCTTCGGGTTCGTGCTCCAGCAGAACGCGGCCCAGCGCGCCCCCCTCGGCGACTTCCTGTCGCTGCGGCTGCTGGCCGATCTGATGCGGATGCCGCGCTGGCTGGGCGGCACGGCGCTGATGGTTGCCGGCATGGGGCTCGGGGCCGCCGCGCTCGGCCAGGGCGAGCTGTCCCTGGTGGAACCGCTGCTGGCGACCAACCTGCTGTTCGCGCTCGTGCTCTCACGCCGCCAGACCCGGCAGCCGCTGGGCCGCCAGGGCTGGGCGGGCCTGGCCCTGCTGGCGGGCGGGGTGACGGCGTTCGTCGTGGCCGGTGAGCCCGTCGGCGGCCACGCCGTCACCGATCCGGTGCGGCACTGGCTGATCATCGGCGGCATGCTGGCCCTCGCCCTGCTGCTCACGGGCTGCGCCCGGCGCGTCCGGCTCACCGTGGGGCCGGTGCTGCTGGCCATCGCCGCCGGGACGCTGTACGGCGTGCAGGACGCGCTGACGCGGGTGAGCGGACAGCGCTTCGCCGACGGCGGCTTCGCGGCGCTGATGAGCGGCTGGCAGCCGTACGCGGTACTGGTGCTGGGCGTGACCGCGCTGGTGCTGGTGCAGAGTGCGTTCGAGACCGCTCCCCTGCGCATGTCGCTGCCCGCGCTGACCGCGGCCCAGCCGCTGGCCGGCATCGTCTGCGGCGTCGGCATCCTCGGCGACCGGCTGCGCACCGACGCCGGATCCCTGGGCTGGGAGGCCGGCGGCCTGGCGGCGATAGTCCTGGGCGTGCTGCTGCTGGGCCTGCATCCGGCGATGCCGCCCGGGACACAGCGGCCGGAACCCGGCGCCTCGGAGCTCGAACTGCTGCCCTGAGCGTCCGCGCGGCCTGCTTGGATGGGCGGCATGAGTTCCGCCGACGAGATGCTCGACATCGTGGACGAGGACGACCGGGTGATCGGCCGGAGCCCGCGCGGCGAGGCCTACGCCCGGGGGCTGCGGCACCGGTGCGTCTTCGTGTGGGTCCGGGACGCCGAGGGGCGGGTCTTCGTGCACCGGCGCACCCCGAGCAAGCTGGTCTTTCCCTCGCTGTACGACATGTTCGTCGGCGGTGTCGTGGGCGCGGGCGAGAGCTACGACGAGGCGGCCCTGCGCGAGGCCGAGGAGGAGCTGGGCGTGAGCGGCCTGCCCGCGCCCCGGCGCCTGTTCAGGTTCCTGTACGACGACGGCGCCGGGCGCAGCTGGTGGTCGGCGGTGTACGAGGTCCGCTGCGACCTGCCGGTGCGGCCGCAGCCGGAGGAGGTCGCCTGGCACTCCTTCATCGGCGAGGCGGAGCTGGAGCGGCGGCTGACCGAGTGGGAGTGGGTGCCGGACGGGCTGGCCGCCTACCGGCGTCTGCGGGCGCACCGTGCGGCGGGCTGACCGCGTCTGCACGGGTAGGGTCGCGCCGTGAGCGAGTTTGTGCGCAATGTGCGGCTGTGGTTCGTGCCCGAGGACGTACGGACGGAGGGCGAGACGCCCGACTACCGGTTCTCGCTGGCCAACGAGCGCACGTTCCTCGCCTGGCTGCGCACGGCGCTCGCCCTGATCGGCGGCGGCTTCGCGGTGGACCAGTTCCTGCCGGACCTGCGCTGGGGCTGGCGGGTGGGACTCGCGCTGGCGCTGCTCGCCGCGGGCGTGCTGTGCGCGCTGCGCGCCGTCAACCACTGGGTGCGCTGCGAGCGGGCGATGCGCCGGGGCGAGGATCTGCCGGTGTCCCGGTTCCCGGCGCTGCTGAGCCTCGTCGTCGCGGTCGTGGCGGTGGCGATGGTGGTCGTGGTGCTCGTCGGGTGGGACGGGTGAGGGGGCGGGCGGCCGCCGCGCCGGAGCGCGACCCCGGGCTGCAGCCCGAGCGGACCCGCCTCGCCTGGCGGCGCACCACCCTGTCCGGCACGGTCGCCGCGGTCCTCGCCATCCGGTCCGTACTCCACGGCGGGGTGACGACAGCGGGCGTCCTCCTCTGCGCCCTGTGCTGCACCTGCTGGCTGACCTTCCTCCTCCTCGCCCACCACCGCATCCGCACGCTGTCATCCACCGGCAAGCCGGCGGCTCTGCAACTACGGCACGCCACCGCGACGGTCCTGTGCACGGTGGCCCTGGCGGGGTGCGCGGCGGCCCTGGTGTGGTGAGGCCGGTCCGGGTCACGGGCTGGGGCAGCTCCATGCGCACCTGCGGCGCGTTGTCCGGGTCCGTGGCGCAGCCGGTGGCCGCAAGGTCAGTCCACCGTGACGACGATCTTGCCTCGGGTGCGGCCCTCCTGGTTGGCGCGGTGGGCGTCTGCCGTGCGTTCCAGGGGGAACGTCCGGGAGACGTGGACGGTGATCGCGCCCTCCTCCGCCAGTTCCGTCAGGCGGGTCAGGTCCTCGTGGTCGGGGCGCACGAAGTAGTACTGGCCGCCGTGCTTCACGACCTCCGGGTCGGCGATGGAGGCCAGCCGGCCCTTCTCGGCGAGGAGGGCTGCCGAGACCGCCAGCGCCTCGCCGCCGACCGAGTCGAAGACCGCGTCCACGCCGTCGGGGGCGAGTTGCCGCACCCGGTCGGCCAGGCCGTCCCCGTAGCTCACCGGCTCCCCGCCCAGTTCGCGCACGAAGTCGTGGTTGCGCTCGCTCGCGGTGCCGATGACGCGGGCGCCGGCGTGCACGGCGAGCTGGACGGCGAGGGAGCCGACCCCGCCGGCCGCGGCGTGCACCAGGACCGTCTCGCCCCGGCCGATCCGCAGCACCTTGTGCAGCGTCTGATAGGCGGTGAGCCCCGCGAGGGGCAGTCCGGCCGCCTCCTCGAAGGAGAGGTTGCGCGGCTTGCGGGCCAGGGTGCGCACCGGCGCCGCCACGTACTCGGCGAAGGTGCCGCGGGAGAGGAAGTCCTCGCGGACGTAGCCGATGACCTCGTCGCCCTCGGCGTACTCCGCCACGGCCACCCCCGGCCGGACCACCACGCCGGAGACGTCCCAGCCGGGGATCACCGGGAAGACGGCGTCGAGGATGCCGTCGAGATAGCCCTCGCGGCACTTCCAGTCGACCGGGTTGACCGCCGCCGCGCGCACCTTCACCAGGACCGAGTCGGGACCGACCTTCGGATCGCGGACCTCGCCGAGTTCGAGCACCTCGGGTCCGCCGTACCGTGAGTAGCTGATCGCCTTCATGGCTCCGACCCTCCAGGTGCGCCGCGCCCGGCGCAAGCCGGAGGATGCCAGGACAGCCGGGCGGGGCGAATCCGGCCGCGCGGCCCGGCCGGGCACGGGCCTTCGGACCCGGGCGCGCACCGGGCGACCGGCCAGGTCGGCGCCGGTCAGGAGGGTGCCGCAGGGCCCCGCAGGGATATCGTGGCTCCGATCACGTTTCGCCCCCCCCTCTGGACGACATACCGACCGGTCGGCATCATGAGGTGACCACCCTTCACCTCCCCGACAGGAGCGACGATGAGCCCCGACCACCCGCCCGGACTCGATCTCGACCGGCTGCGCGGCCTGCTCGACCGCGAGCGGCCCGGCCTGGTGAACGGCCCCCTGTCCGGCCGGCTGATCGAGGGCGGCAGGTCGAACCTCACCTACGCGGTCGGCGACGGCACCTCGCAGTGGGTCGTCCGGCGGCCCCCGCTCGGGCATGTGCTGGCGACCGCGCACGACATGAAGCGCGAGCACCGCGTGATCAGCGCCCTGCACCCGACCGCCGTCCCGGTGCCGCGCCCGCTGCTGCTGTGCGAGGACGAGGAGGTGCTCGGCGCGCCGTTCTACGTCATGGAGTTCGTCGAGGGCACCCCGTACCGCACCGCCGAGCAGCTCTCCGTGCTCGGCCCGCAGCGCACCCGGGACGCCCTGCTGAACCTGGTGGACACGCTGGTCGAGCTGCACGCGGTGGACCCCGCCGAGGTCGGGCTCGCCGGCTTCGGCCGCCCGGAGGGCTTCCTGGACCGGCAGCTGCGCCGCTGGGGCAAGCAGCTGGACGCCTCCCGCAACCGGGAGCTGGCCGGCATCGACGAGCTGCACTCGGCCCTCGGCCGGGCGCTGCCCGACTCCCCCGCGCCGACGGTGATCCACGGCGACTACCGGCTCGACAACGTCCTGCTGGGCGAGGACGACCGGATCCGGGCGATCCTCGACTGGGAGATGTCCACGCTCGGCGACCCGCTCACCGACCTCGGGCTGCTGGTGATGTACAGCGAGCCGCTGGAGCTGGCCGACTCCCCCGTCTCCACCACCGCCACCGCCCCCGGCCACCCGTCCCCCGGCGAGCTGATCGAGCGGTACGCCGCCCGCTCGGGCCGCGACGTCTCCGCCGTGTCCTGGTACACGGCGTTCGCCTGGTTCAAGCTCGCGGTGATCCTCGAGGGCATCCACTACCGCTACACCCTGGGCCAGACGGTCGGGCGCGGCTTCGAGCGCATCGGCGACCTGGTGCCGGTCTTCATCGAGCACGGTCTGACGACTCTTCAGGAAGGCTGACGGACATGGACTTCGCGTTCGACGCACGCACCGAGGAGCTGCGCGCCAAGTTGCTGGCCTTCATGGACGAGTACGTCTACCCGGCCGAGCGGACCGCCCACGAGCAGCGCGCGGAGCTCGCCTCGCCGTGGGAGACGGTGCCCGTGGTGGAGGAGCTGAAGGCCGAGGCGCGCAGGCAGGGCCTGTGGAATCTGTTCCTGCCGGACGAGGAGTACGGCGCCGGCCTGACCAACCTCCAGTACGCCCCGCTCGCCGAGATCATGGGCCGCTCCCCGCAGATCGCGCCCACGGTCACCAACTGCGCGGCGCCCGACACCGGCAACATGGAGGTGCTGGCGCAGTTCGGCGACGAGGCGCAGAAGAAGCAGTGGCTCGAACCGCTGCTCGCCGGTGAGATCCGCTCGGCGTTCGCGATGACCGAGCCGGACGTGGCCTCCTCGGACGCCACCAACATCACCACGCACATCGAGCGGGACGGCGACGAGTACGTCATCACCGGCCGCAAGTGGTACATCTCCGGGGCGATGCACCCGGACTGCAAGATCTTCATCGTGATGGGCAAGACGGACCCCGACGGGCCGGACATCCGCCGCCAGCAGTCGATGGTGCTGGTCCCCCGCGACACGCCCGGGGTCACGGTGAAGCGGGCGATGCAGGTCTTCGGCTACGAGGACCACTACCACGGCGGCCACGCCGAGGTGATCTTCGATCACGCCCGGGTGCCGGTGTCGAACCTGATCGGCGAGGAGGGCGGCGGCTTCGCCATCGCCCAGGCCCGGCTGGGCCCCGGACGGATCCACCACTGCATGCGGCTGATCGGCATGGCCGAGCGGGCGATCGAGCTGATGTGCCGGCGTGCGGTGAGCCGGGACGCCTTCGGCAAGGCGCTGGCCCAGCAGGGCGTGGTGCAGAACTGGATCGCCGACGCCCGTGTGGCCGTCGAGCAGCTTCGGCTGCTGGTGCTGAAGACGGCCTGGATGATGGACACGGTCGGCAACCGGGGAGCGCACACCGAGATCCAGGCCATCAAGATCGCCACCCCGCGCACGGTCGTCGGGATTCTCGACCGGGCGATCCAGCTGTACGGCGCGGGCGGGGTCAGCCAGGACTTCCCGCTGGCGGAGCTGTACGCGGGCGCGCGCACGCTGATGATCGCCGACGGCCCGGACGAGGTGCACCAGCGCTCGCTGGCACGGCGGGAGCTGAAGAAGTACCGGTAGCGTCCGTCGATGACCTCTAGATGAATGAGTCCAAGGGATCGCCTGCGGACATGAGACGAGGGCGTCCAACGTCGATGTGTGACGAACGACCTG